>CAMGCA010000016.1 GCA_946011705.1 uncultured Clostridia bacterium
AACCGCAACTTCGTGGGCCGTATGGGCCATGTGGACAGCGAGGTCTACCTCGCCAGCCCCGCCACTGCCGCCGCTTCCGCCCTCACGGGCTACATCACCGCCCCAAAGGAGGTCTAACGCATGAATACCAAGGGAACCGTTTTCAAATACCCCGACAACGTTGACACCGATGTCATCATCCCCGCCCGGTACTTAAATACCCCCAACGCCCAGGAGCTTGCCAAGCACTGCATGGAGGACATTGACAAAAATTATGTTAACCAAGTCAAGCCCGGCGACGTGATGGTAGCGGGCTGGAACTTCGGCTGCGGCTCCTCCCGGGAGCACGCCCCCCTGGTCATCAAGACCTGCGGCACCGGCTGCGTTATCGCCAAGTCCTTCGCCCGGATTTTCTACCGCAACGCCATCAACATCGGCCTGCCGATCTTAGAATGCGAGGCAGCCGCCGAGGAGATTCAAGCCGGGGACGAGGTCAGCGTGGATTTTGACACCGGCGTCATCACCGACCACACCACGGGCCGCACCTATCAGGCCGAGCCCTTCCCGGAATTTATCCAAAACATCATAAAAAAGGGCGGACTGCTTGCATCCTTGAAGGAGATGTGATAATATGACTAAGAATATCGCTCTGATTCGGGGAGACGGCATCGGCCCGGAAATCGTAGGTCAGGCAAAGCTGGTTTTAGACAGAATCGCGGAGCTTTACGGTCACGAGTTTCACTACACCGACGTGGACATGGGCGGCAACGCCATCGACAAGTACGGCGACCCCCTCCCCCAGGATATGCTTGACAAGTGCTTAGCTTCCGACTCCGTCCTTCTGGGCGCGGTAGGCGGCCCCAAGTGGAACGGCGTTCCCGGCCCCATGCGGCCCGAAAAAGGTCTTCTCCGGCTTCGCGCCGGCATGGGGGTATACAGCAACAACCGTCCCGCCAAAATCTGGCCCCAGCTGGCTTCCGCTTCCCCGCTGAAGCAGGAAATCGTGGACAAGGGCATTGACTTTCTTATTGTAAGAGAGCTGATCGGCGGCATCTACTTCGGTAAGCACGAAACCGTCACCGAAAACGGTGAGCCTGTTGCCATCGATGAGCTGCGCTACAGCGAAAGCGAAATCCGCCGCATCGGCCGCATCGGCTTTGAAACCGCCCGGAAGCGGGGGAAAAAGCTGTGCAGCGTGGAAAAGAGCAACGTGCTGGACTCTTCCCGTCTCTGGAAGAAGGTCATGCACGAATTAGCCGAAGAATACCCCGACGTGGCTCTTTCCGATATGCTGGTAGACAACTGCGCCATGCAGCTGGTCCGTGATCCCGGCCAGTTCGACGTGATTGTTACGGAGAATATGTTCGGCGACATTCTGTCCGACGAAGCCTCCATGATCACCGGCTCCATCGGCATGATCCCCTCCTCCTCTTTAGGCGACGGTACCCGGGGTCTGTACGAGCCCATCCACGGCTCCGCCCCCGACATTGCGGGTAAGGACATTGCAAACCCCATCGGCACAATCTTAGCTGCCGCCATGATGCTCCGCTTCTCCTTCGATATGCCGCAGGAAGCGGACTGCATCGAAAATGCCGTCTCCAAGGTTTTGGATAGCGGTTACCGCACCGGCGACATTCTTCCCTCCGGCCCCCACCAGTGCAGCCTGGTGGGATGCGCCGAAATGGGAAGATTGATTATAGAGAATTTGAAGAAAGGATGATACTATGCTTCTTTCCGGCTCCGATATCCTCGTTCGCACCCTGATCGAACAGGGCGTGGATGTGGTCTTTGGCTATCCCGGCGGGCAGGTCATCAACATTTATGACTCCCTTTACAAATATCAGGACGAACTGAAGCACGTCCTCACCGCCCATGAACAGGGCGCCTCCCACGCCGCCGACGGCTATGCCCGTGCCACCGGCAAGGTGGGCGTGGTCATCGCCACCTCCGGCCCCGGTGCCACCAATCTGGTCACCGGCATCGCCACGGCGTATCTGGACTCCGTCCCCATGGTAGCCATCACCGGCAACGTGCCCAACTCCACCATCGGCACCGACGGCTTTCAGGAAATCGACATCACCGGCGTGACCCTGCCCATCACCAAGCACAATTACTTTGTGGGCAGCGTGGACAAGCTGGCGGACACCGTCCGGGAGGCCTTCAAGCTGGCAAAATCCGGCCGCCCCGGCCCTGTGCTCATCGACATCCCCAAGGATGTGCAGATCGCCAAATTCGACTACAAACCCGCCCAGCCGGTTACCGCCGACGAGGCCTTCCCCGCTAAGGATATCCGCATCCAGCAGGCCGCCCAGACCATCAACGGGGCAAAGAAGCCCTTCATCTACTTCGGCGGCGGCCTGATTACCAGCGAAGCGCAGGACGAGCTGCTGCAAATGGCTGAGTTGATCGACGCGCCTATCGGCTGCTCCTTAATGGGCGTCTCTGGTGTTCCCACCGACTATCCCCGGTTCCTGGGTATGCAGGGTATGCACGGCCACTACGCCTGCTCCACCGCCATGCACCACGCCGACTGCATCATCGCCCTTGGCTGCCGGTTCAACGACCGGGTTACCGGCAATCGTTCCAAGTTCGCCGTAGGCACCAAAATCGTCCATATCGACATTGACGGCGCGGAGCTGGGCAAGACCGTCTCCCCCGCCCATGGTCTCCGGGGCGACGTGAAAAAGACCCTGCAAAAGCTGCTGCCCCTGCTCAATAAGACCGAGCACCCCGAATGGCAGGCGGAGATTGATCAGTATATTGTGGAGGAACAGGCTGCTCTGGATTCCCGGGAGGGCATGACCCCCAGGAACGTCATCACCACTCTGAACCGCTACCTGAGTGAGAACACCCCCGTGGCGACGGATGTGGGCCAGCATCAGATGTGGGCCGCCCAGTATCTGAACCTGAAAACCAGCCGCCGGTTCCTCTCCAGCGGAGGCCTCGGCACCATGGGCTTCGGCATGGGCGCTGCCATCGGCGCGGCTATGGCTACGAAGGAGCGCACGGTGCTGGTCACCGGCGACGGCAGCTTCGGCATGAACCTCAACGAGCTGGCAACGGCAGTTGCCAACAAGGTTCCCCTGGTGATTCTCCTGCTTAACAACAACGTACTGGGCATGGTCCGCCAGTGGCAGACCCTGTTCTTTGACAAGCACTATTCCAACACCATGCTGGATGAGCGCCAGACGGATTTTGTGAAGCTGGCGGAAGCCTTTGGCGCAAAGGGAAGCCGGGCGCTGACCCTGGAGGAACTGGAAGATGCCCTGACGGAAGCCTTCGCCTGCGATGGCCCCTACCTCATCGACTGCGCCATCGACAAGGACGAGTTCGTGCTGCCCATGCTGCCCCCCGGCGGTTCCATGGACGATATCATTACAAGGATCGGTGACTGAAGATGAAGAAATTTACTGTAGCCATTCTGGTCAACAATCAGTTCGGCGTTCTGAACCGGGTCACCAGCATGTTCCGACGCCGCCAGTTTAACATCACGTCCCTGACCGTGTCGGAGACGGAATCCGAGGAATTCTCCCGGATCACCGTCCAGTCCGAGGGCGACGAAGTAAAGAAGGAGCAGCTTATTAACCAGCTCTACAAGCTCCCGGACGTGGTCTCCATTGCGGAATTAGACAATCTCGACACCGTGAACCGGGAGCTGCTGCTCATTAAGGTCAAAAACGACCCCAACGTCCGGGGCGAAATCAGCGCCGCGTCCGATGCCTACGAGGGCAAGATCGTGGACTTCACCAAGGACTCCATCATCATCCAAATGATCGGCGACAGCCGGAAAATCGACAATTTCGTATCTCTCATGAAGGAGTACGACATTCTGGAGATCTGCCGTACCGGCGTGGTGAGCCTGCAAAGAGGCGCTACCACCATCCGCCGGGTCACGAATCTTTAATTGACAATGGACAATGTACAATTGACAATTATGGAGTCCTTGCGGGACATATTTAAAATCATCCCGAAGGGATACCACAATTGTCAACTGTCAATTGTCAATTTTATAATGTATTTCATTTTCTGAAAAGAGGTAATTAAAATGAATCGCATTTTCTATCAGCAGGACTGTGACCTTCAGAAGCTGGCCGGCAAGACCGTGGCTATCATCGGCTACGGCTCTCAGGGTCACGCCCACGCTCTGAACCTGAAGGAGAGCGGCGTCAACGTCATCGTTGGCCTGTACAATGGCTCCAAGAGCTGGGCCAAGGCTGAAGCGCAGGGCATGACCGTCATGACCGCTGCCGAGGCCACCAAGGCCGCCGACATCATCATGATCCTCATCAATGACGAGAAGCAGGCCGCCCTGTATAAGAACAGCATCGAGCCCAACCTGACCGCCGGCAAGACCCTGGCCTTCGCCCACGGCTTCAACATCCACTTCGGCTGCATCAAGCCCCCCAAGGATGTCAACGTCATCATGATCGCCCCCAAGGGCCCCGGCCACACCGTGCGCAGCGAGTATCTGGCCGGTAAAGGCGTTCCCTGCCTGATCGCCGTGGAGCAGGACGCTACCGGCGACGCCCTGGACATTGGCCTTGCCTATGCGCTGGGCATCGGCGGCGCCCGTGCAGGTGTGCTGGAGACCGACTTCCGCACCGAGACCGAGACTGACCTCTTCGGTGAGCAGGCCGTGCTGTGCGGCGGCGTCTGCGCTCTGATGCAGGCTGGCTTCGAGACTCTGGTTGAGGCTGGCTATGATCCCCGGAACGCCTACTTCGAGTGCATCCATGAGATGAAGCTGATCGTTGACCTCATTTACCAGTCCGGCTTTAGCGGCATGCGCTACTCCATCTCCAACACCGCCGAGTACGGCGACTACATCACCGGCCCCAAGATCATCACTGCCGAGACCAAGAAGGCAATGAAGAAGATCCTGTCCGACATTCAGGACGGCACCTTCGCCAAGGACTTCCTGCTGGATATGTCCTCCGCCGGTGCCCAGGTGCACTTCAACGCCATGCGCAAGCTGGCTTCCGAGCATCCCTCCGAAATCGTGGGTCAGGAAGTGCGCAAGCTCTACAGCTGGAGCGACGAGGATAAGCTGATCAACAACTAATAAAACTTCGTGTCATTGCGAGGAGGCCGTAGGCCGACGTGGCAATCTCCAAAATGCAGGGGATTGCCACGCCAGTGTGCGCACTGGCTCGCAATGACATTCTTTTATACTACTTCAAGAAAGCAGGAAAAACCTATGATGATGAAAGACAAGGTCGTGAACGGCCCTCAGAACCCCACCCACCGCCGCCTATATCACGCTCTTGGCCAGACAGAAGAGGACCAGCAGCGGCCCCTGATTGCCGTGGTCAGCTCCTACAACGAGATCGTCCCCGGCCATATGAACCTGGATAAGATCGTGGACGCGGTGAAACTGGGCGTTGCCATGGCTGGCGGCACTCCCATCGTGTTCCCCGCCATCGCTGTCTGCGACGGCATCGCCATGGGTCACGAGGGCATGAAATACTCCCTGGTCACCCGTGACCTGATCGCCGACTCCACCGAGGCCATGCTGAAAGCTCACGGCTTTGACGGCGTGGTCATGGTGCCCAACTGCGACAAGAACGTACCGGGTCTTCTCATGGCGGCTGCCCGGGTGAACATCCCGGCCATTTTCGTCAGCGGCGGCCCCATGCTGGCAGGCCGGGTAGACGGCAAGAAAACCAGCCTTTCCAGTATGTTCGAGGCAGTGGGCGCATATACCGCCGGAAAAATTGACGAAGCCCGGCTCACCTACTGCGAAAAGAACACCTGCCCCACCTGCGGCTCCTGCTCCGGTATGTACACCGCCAACTCCATGAACTGCCTGACGGAGGTTCTGGGCATGGGCCTGAAGGGCAACGGCACCATCCCCGCCGTGTACTCTGCCCGTATCGAGCTTGCCAAGCACGCCGGTATACAGATTATGGAGCTGGTGCGGAAAAACATCCGGCCCCGGGACATCATGACCGCCGCCGCCATCCGCAATGCCCTCACCGCCGACATGGCCCTGGGCTGCTCCACCAACTCCATGCTCCACCTGCCCGCCATCGCCAACGAGTGCGGCGTGGACTTTGATCTGGATTTGGCCAACGAGGTCAGCGCCGTAACCCCCAATCTGTGTCATCTTGCCCCCGCCGGCCCCACCTACATGGAAGACCTCAACGCCGCCGGCGGCGTATACGCGGTGCTGAAAGAGCTGACCAAGAAGAACCTTCTGGACACCTCCGTGATGACCTGCACCGGAAAGACCCTGGGCGAGAATATTGCGGACGCCGTGAATATCGACACCTCCGTCATCCGTACCGTGGAGGAACCTTACTCCCCCACTGGCGGCATCGCCGTGCTCCACGGCAATCTGGCCCCCGAGGGCAGCGTGGTCAAGCGCAGCGCAGTGCTGCCGGAAATGCTGGTACACGAAGGCCCCGCCCGGGTCTTTGAATCCGAAGAAGAAGCGCAGTCTGCCATCAATGAAGGAAAGATCAAGCCCGGCGATGTGGTGGTCATCCGCTACGAAGGCCCTAAGGGCGGCCCCGGTATGCGGGAAATGCTGAACCCCACCTCCGCCATCATGGGCATGGGTCTGGGCAATTCCGTGGCTCTCATCACTGACGGCCGGTTCTCCGGTGCCACCCGTGGTGCCTGCATCGGCCACGTCTCCCCGGAAGCGGCCTCCGGCGGTCCCATCGGCATCGTCAAAGAGGGCGACATTATCTCCATCGATATTCCCAACAATAAGCTGGAGCTGAAAATCTCCGACGAGGAACTGGCGCAGCGCATGGCGAATTTCGTCCCCAAGAAGAAGGAACTGTCCGGCTACCTCAAGCGCTACGCCGCGCTGGTTTCCAGCGGCGCAAAGGGTGCGATTCTGAACGTATGAAGCTGAACGAACTGCACATTCGCCTGAATTCTCTGGCAATTTTCCGGGCGCTGCTCCGTGACCCCGTGGTGTCGGCCTTGCTGGACTACCTGAACAGCCGGGAAAAAGCTACCTCCGAAGCCGTCTCCAAATACGCCGCCTTTGTGTCCAGCCTGTATGGCACCGAAAAGCGGACGCTGGCGGGCTACATCCAGCACATCGTCAACAACGATGAAAACGCCTACATCCGCATGATCGGCCGGGGCGCACAGCCCTGGCCCGAGATGGAAACCCAGGTGGAGCAGGAACTGCAAATTTTGCAGGCCGTCGCTGACCTGACCCCGGAAGCCCTCCGTGAAGGGCTTAACTGGGACGGTTATCTTCCTGTTTTCGCCACCAAGCAGCTGAATCTTGTGGACAGCTATCACGAGCGCTGCGCCAATATCCACCGCTTTGGTTACGGTATCTACGCCAAGCACATTATGTTCTTCATCGGTGAAAACAACCGCATCGTCCCCGTCATCAACCCCGATCAGACCCGCCTGTCCTCCCTCATCGACTACAAGCGGGAGCAACAAATTATCCTGGACAACACCGTGGCCCTTCTCGAGGGCAAGCCCGCTGCCAACATTCTCCTCACCGGTGATGCGGGCACCGGCAAGTCCTCCACCGTCAAGGCAGTGGTCAACGAGCTTCACGACCGGGGCCTGCGGATTCTGGAGGTGCGCAAGGAGCAGCTCCACGCCATCCCCGCCATCCTGGACGAGCTGAACACCAACCCGCTGAAATTCATCCTGTTCATCGACGACCTGAGCTTCCAAAAGGACGACGACAATTTCAGCGCTCTGAAAGCCATTTTGGAAGGAAGCGTCTCCGCCAAGAGCCGCAACGTGGTGATCTACGCCACTTCCAACCGCCGCCATCTGGTGAAGGAGAGCTTCTCCGGCCGGGACGGGGACGATGTTCACCGCAACGACACCATGCAGGAGGTCATCTCTCTGTCCGAGCGATTCGGCATTCAGGTCACCTTCCAGAAGCCCAACAAGGAAACCTATCTGGGCATTGTCCGGCACCTTGCCCAGGAAAAGGGTGTAACAATGGATGCAGGCGAGCTGGATATGCTGGCAGAGCGCTACGCCCTGGGCCGTGGCGGCCGCTCCGCCAGAGCTGCCACTCAGTTCATCGACGGGCTGCTTGCAAAGCAGTAATATAGAATAGTGCTGTCATTCCGAGCAGGGTGTATTTTGTAAAAGAAGTAATCTGCCGGGGTATCGTGATCGCGATACCCCGGCAGAATAATTTTATTGCAGAGCTTGGATGATAATTCCTTTCCCGTCCGGCGGCAAAATTCCAGCCAATCACGTCTGCTCCTTGGACTCAGGAAGGTGCGATACGCGGTTACAGCTGACAATAACCCGTGAAGCGCCGCCGGTGGTGCAGGTATAGAGGGTCAAATCGTATTGGGTAACTTTTATATCAGGAGTTCCCTCCGCATTGACCCGCATGGCGGGGAAACACACGCTTGCCAGCATGACCAGCGCCAGCAGCATGACAAGCGTTCGTTCGAAGCCGCGCTTTCTCTGATATTTTCTTCCATCCATAAGTCTGTCCTCCTAAATACCAAATCTTTTACCCAGTCCGTAAGAGATTGCAGTTATCCGATCAATCCTTTACCAATGCAGTTCGTAAAAAAGGTACGATTTTGAAGGTTGTACCTTCCTATTTTACTGCACCCCGCATGGTAGGCTGTCGCTGTTCCTCATCCGCCCCCTGCGGGGGCACCTTCCCCCCGGGGGAAGGCATTGCTTCGCTAAAGGACAATTTTGCTGAGCAAAGCCGATAAGCACATACTCTTAAATGAGCAAATTTGAAAATTGCGCAAATTTCGTAGTTGCACCGGAGCGGCTGTGCTCGAGGCTCCCTTGTGTAAAGGGAGGCTTTGGGCGCTTCCTCTTCCTGTAATTTGTCCAAAATCTGAATTTGCTCATTTAGAACTATCGCTTAACCCGTTCATTTGGGGAAAGCACTTTGTATGATACTTCGTGGAATGTACCACCTTTTCACGAAAAAGACCCCGAATAACCCGCAGAATTCTGTTTTCCCCTCAAAAATGTGGGAGACCGGGGGAAGAGCATTTTTCACAAATTTCAGCGAACATCCTTATTTTTTATGTGAATAGTATAAAAAAGTTGAAATTTTTCTGTTTTTAAGATTGATTTTACGGCTCACTTGGCATACAATAGGAGCTGCACGGGAATCTGCGATCCGTGACCCCAGAGTGCCCCCCTCCGCGAGGTGAAGAAAATGCTCAATGTCGTGCTGGTGGAGCCGGAAATCCCCCAGAACTGCGGCAACATTGCCCGCACCTGTGCAGCCACCGGCTGTCGGCTGCATCTGATCCGCCCTCTGGGCTTTGACATCTCCGAAAAGGCGGTGCGCAGAGCCGGGCTTGACTACTGGCATATGGTCGAGGTCATCGACTATGAGAATCTCGAGGATTTCTTTGCCAGAAATCAGGTTCGCCAGATGTGGTGCCTGTCCACCAAAGCCCCCCGGTGCTACACCGAGGCAAGCTACGAGGACGGCTGCTACCTGTTCTTCGGAAAAGAGACAAAGGGTCTGCCGGAAACCTTTCTGGCAGAGCATTATGAGGCGTGCGTCCGCATCCCCATGCGGGAGGACGCCCGGAGCCTGAACCTGAGCAACGCCGTGGCCGTGACCGTATTCGAGGCCCTGCGGCAGCTTTCCTTCCCGGAGCTGAAGGATTATGGTAAAATGCGGGGATAATCCCCGTTTTGTAAGGAGGAAGTACCATGAACTACAATAAGAAGTCCATTGAGGACATCGACGTAGCCGGCAAGCGCGTGCTGTGCCGCTGTGATTTCAACGTTCCCACCAAGAACGGCGTCATCACCTCCGACAAGCGCATCGTCGCCGCTTTGCCCACCATCCAGTACCTGATCGCCCACAAGGCCAAGGTCATCCTGTGCTCCCACATGGGCAAGCCCAAGGGTGAGTGGAAGCCCGAGCTGAGCCTGAAGGTGGTGGCTAAGCGTCTGAGCGAGCTGCTGGGCCAGGAGGGCATTATGGCCGCCGACGTAGCCGGTGAGGATGCCCAGGCCAAGGCCGCCGCTCTGCAGGAAGGCCAGGTCATGCTGCTGGAGAACACCCGTTACATCAAGGGCGAGACCAAGAACGATCCCGAGCTGAGCAAGCAGCTGGCTTCTCTGGCTGACATCTTCGTCAACGATGCCTTCGGCACTGCTCACCGCGCCCACTCCTCCACTGCCGGTGTGGCTGACTACCTGCCCGCCGTCTGCGGCTACCTGGTGCAGAAGGAAGTTTCCATCATGGGCAAGGCTCTGGCCAACCCCGAGCGTCCCTTCGTTGCCATCCTGGGCGGCGCCAAGGTCTCCGACAAGCTGAATGTTATCAACAACCTGCTGGAGAAGGTTGACACCCTGATCATCGGCGGCGGCATGGCCTACACCTTCCTGGCTGCCAAGGGCTACAGCGTTGGCACCAGCCTGCTGGATTCCGAAAAGATCGACTACTGCAAGGAAATGATGGCCAAGGCCGAGGCCAAGGGCGTCAAGCTCCTGCTGCCCATCGATACCGTGGTGGCTTCCGCTTTCCCTGACCCCATCGACGGCGACATCGCTGTGGAGACCGTGCCCTCCGATGCCATCCCCGCCGACAAGATGGGTCTGGATATCGGCGAGAAGACCCGGGAACTGTTCGCCGATGCTGCCAAGAACGCCAAGACCGTGGTCTGGAACGGCCCCATGGGCGTGTTTGAGAACCCCACTCTGGCGAAGGGCACCATTGCCGTTGCTCAGGCGCTGGCCGACAGCAGCGCAACGACCATCGTCGGCGGCGGCGACTCCGCGGCTGCCTGCGAGCAGCTGGGCTTTGCTGACAAGATCACCCACATTTCCACCGGCGGCGGCGCTTCTCTGGAGTTCCTGGAGGGCCTGGAGCTGCCCGGCATCGCCTGCCTGCAGGACAAGTAATTTTTTACAGAAACGGCAAATCATTGAACGTTACATATTCGTACTGTTAAGATGTATGTCTGAACGCGGGGACGGAGGATGTCCCTCCGTCCCCGCATTTCCAAGCACCGCGCCTTTGCGGCAGGGGAACAGCCTCTGCCGGACCGCGAACGGCTCGCTTCGCGGATAAATTCGTAAAAGCACATCCAAACTGGATGTTTGAATAAGGAGAAAAAGGAAATGAACAGAAAATACCGCAAGACTGTCATCGCCGGCAACTGGAAGATGAATAAGACCCCCTCTGAGACCAAGGAATTCATGACCCAGCTGAAGGCTATCATGCCCAAGGGCCGCTGGTGTGATGTGGCTCTGTGCGTTCCCGCCGTCTGCATTCCCGCCGCTGTCCGCGCCATGCGTGAGACCCGGGTGGGCATCGGCGCTGAGAACTGCAACGCCAACCCCTCCGGCGCTTACACCGGTGAGATCGCTACCAATATGCTGACCGATGCCGGCTGCAAGTACGTCATCATCGGCCACTCCGAGCGCCGCGCCATGGGCGAGACTGACGCCGATGTCAATGCCAAGGTTCTGGCCGCTCTGGAAGCCGGTCTGGTTCCCATTATGTGCTGCGGCGAGAGCCTGGAGCAGCGGGAGTCCGGCATCACCGCCGAGCATATCACCATGCAGATCAAGCTGGGTCTGGCAGGCGTGCCCGAGGACAAGATCCGCAAGGTCATCATCGCCTACGAGCCCATCTGGGCCATCGGCACCGGCCTGACCGCTACCCCCGAGCAGGCTGAGGAGGTCTGCGAGATGATCCGCAGCGTGGTGCGCAAGCTGTACTCCTCCAAGAACGCCCGGGCCATCTCCATCCTGTACGGCGGCTCCATGAACGACAAGAACGCCTTCGAGCTGCTGGCTCAGCCCGACATCGACGGCGGCCTGATCGGCGGCGCTTCCCTGGTGCCCGAGAAGTTCGTCAAGATCATCGAGGCTGCCAACCAGCCCACCGTGTAATTACTAAAAGCTTTTTCCGGGCAGCTGCGGATGATCGTGGCTGCCCGATGCTTATGTCCAGTTGAAAACTGGAAGTGGAAAGTTGAAAGTTTTGCAACGTATTCAAAACCAAAGTACTCCATTTTCAGGCATCAACTGCAACAGGAGATGTATGATGAATACACTACTTTTATCCGCTCTGGATGCGAAGACGCCTGCCATCGCCGCTGAGTTGATTCGGCAGGGTGAGCTGGTGGCGATTCCTACGGAGACGGTTTACGGTCTGGGCGCTGACGGATTGAACGAAGCCGCTGTGGCAAAAATTTTTGAGGCCAAGGGGCGGCCCCAGGACAATCCCCTGATTCTGCACATCTGGGACGCTTCCCAGATGGAGCAGTTCTGCCATGATATCCCGAAAGCGGCCTACGACCTGGCAAAGGCTTTCTGGCCCGGGCCGCTGACCATGGTGCTGCCTGCCCGCCAGATCGTGCCGCGCCGCACCACAGGCGGGCTGGACACGGTGGCCCTGCGCTGTCCGGACAACGCCGTGACGAGAGAAATTATCCGGCTGTCCGGCGTGCCCATCGCGGCCCCCTCCGCCAACATTTCCGGCAAGCCCTCCACCACCACCGCCCAGCACGTTCTCCACGACCATGACGGAAAAATCGCCGCCGTGGTGGATGGCGGCCCCTGTCGGGTTGGGGTGGAATCCACCATTGTGGACTTGACCGAGGACCGCCCCCGGCTGCTGCGCCCCGGCGGAATCACCCCGGAGCAGCTCATTGCGGTGCTGGGCGATCTGGTGGTGGACAAGGCGGTAACGGCTCAGATCGACAAGGACGCCGTGGTGAAGGCTCCCGGCATGAAGTACCGCCACTATGCGCCCTCCGAGCCGGTGGTCATCGTGGCAGGCTCCCGGGAAAAGGCGGCGGCTTACATTCATCGCCATTTCACCCCAGGAGATCGGGTGTTGTGCTTTGAGGAGGAGCTGCCCCTGTACGCGGACTGCAATCCCCTTTCCTACGGGCAGGAGGCGGATGCCAATACGCTTTCGGCGGGGCTGTTTGCGGCCCTGCGGGAGCTGGATGACCCCAGGATTCATCAGGTCTACGCCCGGTGTCCCGTGGGCGGCGGCGTGGCCTACGCGGTGCAGAACCGTCTGAAAAAAGCCGCCGCCTTTCACATCGTGGACGCGGAGGTGGAGGAATGATTCTGGGCATCACCGGCGGCACCGGCTGCGGAAAGACCACCCTGTTAAACTGCATTGCGGAGCGGGGCGGCCTGATTCTGGACTGCGACGCCATCTATCACGACCTGCTGCGCACCGACCCGGCACTTTTGAGCGCCATTGAAGCCAGGTTTCCCGGCAGCGTGGAAAACGGCGCTTTACAGCGAAAAAAGCTTGGAAATCTGGTGTTTTCCGATGAAAAAGCACTGGAGGATCTGAACGCAATCACCCACGGTGCGGTAAAGGCGGAGGTGCTGCGGCGGCTGTCGGAAAAGCCAAGGCTTGCCGCCATCGATGCCATTGCCCTGTTCGAGGGCGGGCTGGCAACGCTGTGTGATATCACCGTTGCCGTCACCGCCCCGGAGGAAGCCCGAATTCAGCGGCTGATGGTTCGGGACGGCATCGGCCGGGACTATGCCAAACGCCGTATTGCCGCCCAGAAAAGCGCCGAATGGTTCCGGGAGCGGTGTGATTATTGTCTGGAAAATAATGGAACACAGGCTGATTTCCAAAAAACGTGCCTTGCCTTTCTGCGCAAACTTGGTATAATGGAAGCAAACTGAAAGGAGTGTTACCCATGACCACTGATGAACTCCGGGAGTCTCTTCTGATGGCTCCCAAGAACGGCTACGCCCGTATTTCCCCCGAACAGCGGGAGGAGATGAACGCCTACTGCCGCCGCTACATGGCCTTTATGGACGAGTGCAAGACCGAGCGGGAAGCCACCGCCTGGGCTGTCCGGGAGGCGGAGAAGCGGGGCTACAAGCCCTTTGCCCCCGGCATGGACGTGAAGCCCGGCGACAAAATCTACTACAACAACCGGGACAAGGCCATCGCCCTGGCGGTGATCGGCACCGAATCCCTTGCCAAAGGCGTGAACATCTGTGCCGCCCATGTGGATTCCCCCCGGATGGACGTAAAGCCCAACCCCCTGTACGAGGATTCCCAGATCGCCTACTTCAAGACCCACTACTACGGCGGCATCAAGAAGTACCAGTGGCCCACCGTGCCTCTGGCGATTCACGGCGTGGTCTACCGCAAGGACGGCACGGTTGTCACCGTGACCATCGGCGAGGACGACAATGACCCCGTGCTGATGGTCACAGACCTGCTGATTCATCTGGCGGCTGATCAGATGCAGAAGCCCCTGGCCAAGGGCATCGAGGGCGAGCAGCTCAACGTGATTCTGGGCACCGAACCCATCGAGGGCGAGGGCGCCGACCTGGTGAAGCTGAACGTCATGAAGTGGCTGAACGAAAAGTACGGCCTGATCGAGGAGGACTTCCTGTCCGCCGAACTGACCGTGGTGCCCGCCGGGCGCTGCCGGGAGGTGGGTCTGGACCGGAGCCTGCTGGCGGCCTACGGCCACGATGACCGGGTCTGCGCTTTCGCCGAGCTGGATTCTCTGTTTGCCATCGAGAATCCCGCAAAAACCGCCGTGTGCATTCTGGCTGACCGGGAAGAGGTTGGCTCCATGGGCATTTCCGGAATGCAGAGCCGTTATTTTGAGCATTTCATCGGCGGCCTGTGCGATGCGCAGGGAGTGAAGCTGGAGAATTGCTTTGCGGGTTCCTTCTGCCTGTCCGCGGATGTAACCAACGCCTTTGATCCCAACTTTGCCGAGACCTGTGATCGCCGCAACAATGCCCAGCTGAACTACGGCATTGCCGTGTGCAAGTACACCGGTTCCCGTGGCAAGAGCGGCGCCTCCGATGCTTCCGCCGAGGCCATGGGTCATGTCCGCTCCACCCTGGACAATGCCGGGGTCATCTGGCAGAC
>CAMGCA010000017.1 GCA_946011705.1 uncultured Clostridia bacterium
CCCCCGCCGCCCCCGCCCGTCCCCCGCCGGCCCTCCGGCCCCCTATGGAGGGTGCGGACCCCGTGGGCGCCTGTGTTGGCCCTCGCGGCGGCCGTGTGGGCGCCGTTGTGGAAGAGCTGGGCGGTGAGAAAATCGACATCGTTGTCTGGAGCGAAGACCCCTGTGAGTATGTCCGCAGCGCCCTCAGCCCCGCCGATGTGATCTCCGTCAGCCTGATTCCCGGCCAGAAGGCCTGCCGCGTCATTGTTCCCGACGACCAGCTGTCCCTGGCCATCGGCAAGGAGGGCCAGAACGCCCGTCTGGCGGCCCGGCTCACCGGCTATAAAATCGATATCAAGCCCGCCTCTCAGGCCGAACCCGCCCAGGAGCCTGCTGAGGCAGAGGAAGAAACTGAGGAATAAATATGTCATTGCGAACCAGTCCGCAGACTGGTGTGGCAATCCCCTTTGTACCGGGGATGCCGATTGATCGGGGGGATTGCCACGTCGGGCTTTGCCCTCCTCGCAATGACAGTGGAAAGGATAGGTGGTCCAAATGCAGAAAAAGATCCCCCAGCGGCAGTGTATGGGCTGCCGGGAGCGGAAGGCCAAGCGGGAGCTGATCCGGGTGGTTCGCACCCCGGAAGGGACGGTCAGCCTGGACTTCGGCGGAAAGATGAACGGACGGGGGGCCTACCTGTGCCCCAATCCCGAGTGCCTGAAAAAGGCTCTGCGCTCCAAGGCCCTGGACCGCAGCCTGGAAGTGACCATTCCCGAGGAGGTTTACGCCCGGCTGGAAAAGGAAATGGAGGCGGGCAATGGACAATAAAGCCCTGAACTACCTGTCCCTGGCCCGGAAGGGCGGCCTGGCGGAGTTGGGCGAGGAGCCTGTGGGCGCGGCGGCACGGGCCGGAAAGGCCTATGTGATACTGGTTGCGTCGGATGCCTCCGATCACACCTGGCGGCGGGCAAAATCCTTCGCTGCCGGTACGGAGCAGCAGTGCGTGCGGTTAGCGTGCACCAAGGACGAGATGGGCTTCGCCATTGGCAGAACAAGCCTGGCAATCGCCGCCATTACCGACGTGCAGCTTGCTCTCGCGCTGGTCAAGTCCCTGCCCAAGGCAGACCCCCAGGCACTGGAGGTGCTCACCGCCAAGGCCGCGAAAGCCCAAAAGCGGCAGGCGGAGGCGAAAGCCCACGCGCGCAACGTCAGAAAAGGAAAGAAGTAATTCTTCAAGTCATTTGACTTGATTTCATACCACTCGCGTATCCAACCATGGAGGTGCTTTTATAGAATGAGTTTTGTTAAGTATCGAGTGAAGGAGGTCGCCGCGGATTTTGGCGTATCTCCCAAGGAGATTTCGGAGATCGTTGGAAAGTACGGCGAGAAGCCCAAGTCCTATACCCAGGTCATGACCGACGCGGAACTGAACGTGGTATTCGACTACATGACCCAGAAGAACCAGATTAGCTCCATGGAGCAGATCTTCGCGGTGAAGGCCACCGCCCCCAAGGCGGAGAGCAAGCCGGAACCCAAGACCGAGATTAAGCCCGCTGCCCAGCAGCCCAAGGCCCAGAACGCCCCCCGTCCCCAGAATAACCAGCAGCAGCCCAAGCCCCAGAGCGCCCCGCAGCAGGCCGCCCCCAAGGCTGACAAGCCCAAGGAGCCGGAACGCAAGCGGGAGCGCCGGGTGGTGGACACCTCCGCCGTGCAGGTCAACGCCAACCGCTTTGCCGATGTGGACAATCTGGTATCCGAGCGGGTTCAGAACTATCAGGGCGGCAAGCAGCGCATCGGCGGCGGAAAGGGCAAGCAGCCCAATAAGCAGCAGAAGGGCGGCTTCAAGGGCAGCAAGAGCCGCAACGAGGAGCAGGAGAAGATGCGCCGCCTTCAGATGGAGGTGGCCCGGAAGGCTCCCGTTACCGTCAAGATTCCCGACGAGATCACCGTGGGCGAGTTGGCTTCCCGGATGAAGAAGACCGCCGGTGAGGTCATCAAGTGCCTGATGAAGAACGGCGTTATGGCCGGCATCAACCAGGCCATCGACTTCGACACCGCCGAGTTTGTTGCCACCGAAATGGGCTGCAAGGTGGAAAAGGAAGTCACCGTCACCATCGAGGAAAAGATCATTGACGACCATGTGGATACCGCTGAGGAGCTGGAGACCCGCGCTCCCGTGGTGGTGGTCATGGGCCACGTTGACCACGGCAAAACTTCCACCTTGGACGCTATCCGTCAGACCTCCGTCACCGCCGGGGAGGCCGGCGGCATCACCCAGCACATCGGCGCGTACACCGTGGATGTGAATGGTCAGATGATTACCTTCCTGGATACCCCCGGTCACGCGGCCTTTACCTCCATGCGTGCCCGTGGCGCCAAGTCCACCGATATCGCCATCCTTGTGGTTGCCGCCGACGACGGCATCATGCCTCAGACCGTGGAGTCCATCAACCACGCCAAGGCGGCCAATGTGCCCATCATTGTTGCCATCAACAAGATGGATAAGCCCACCGCCAACCCCGACAAGATCAAGGAGCAGCTGACTAAGTACGATCTGGTTCCCGAGGAGTGGGGCGGCGATACCATCATCGTGCCCATCTCCGCGAAAACCGGTATGGGTCTGGACGAGCTGCTGGAAATGGTGCTGCTGACCGCCGAGGTGCAGGAGCTGAAGGCCAACCCCAACCGCCGGGCCAAGGGCGTTGTCATCGAGGCCCGCCTGGACAAGACCCGTGGCCCCGTGGCCACCCTGCTGGTGCAGAACGGCACTTTGAAGCAGGGCGATATCGTCATCGCCGGCACCGCCGTGGGCCGTGTCCGTGTCATGACCAACGACAAGGGCCGCACCGTGAAGACCGCCGGTCCCTCCGTGCCCGTGGAGATTACCGGCCTTGCCGACGTGCCCACCCCCGGCGACGAGTTCAACGCCGTCACCGACGAGCGCATGGCCCGGGAGCTGGTGGAGCAGCGCCGGCAGGCTCAGAAGGACGCCGCCGCCCAGCTGATGCAGAAGGTCACCCTGGATAACCTCTTTGCCAAGATGCAGGAGGGCGAAATGAAGGAACTGCCCCTGATCGTCAAGGCCGACGTGCAGGGCTCCGCCGAGGCCGTGAAGGCGTCTCTGGAGAAGCTGAGCAATGAGGAGGTTCGTGTTCGGGTCATCCACGCGGGCGTGGGCGCCATCAACGAAAGCGATATTCTGCTGGCCTCCACCTCTGGGGCTATCATCGTGGGCTTCAATGTCCGTCCCGATGCCGCCGCCCAGGCCTCCGGCCACCGGGCCAACGTGGATATGCGGTTCTACCGGGTCATCTACGATGCTGTGGACGAGATCGAGGCCGCCATGAAGGGTATGCTGGCACCCAAGTACGAGGAAGTGGTCATCGGACACGCCGAGGTGCGCATGACCTACAAGGTCTCCGCCATCGGCACCGTCGCCGGCTGCATGGTTAAGGACGGCAAGGTCACGAGAGACTCTCAGGTTCGCGTGCTGCGGGACAACATCGTTGTCCACGAGGGCGAGATCGGCTCCCTGCAGCGGTTTAAGGACGCTGCCAAGGAAGTCACCGCCGGCTTCGAGTGCGGCATGACCGTGGCGAAGTTCAACGATATCCGCGAGGGCGATATCTTCGAGTGCTTCATCATGCAGGAAGTAAAGAGATAACCATTCTGCCGCGCCGCAAACCGCGGCGCGGCAATTGCCAGTAATGCGTTAGGAGTGAGGAGTGTGAAGTGTGGAGTGATGGTATCACCTTCGGTGATGAATTGAAAATGATATTCTGTTATCTCCACTCTCCACTCGCGACTGAAAGGAGCAATCCATGGCATCCAATCGAATTTTACTGATCAACGAAGAAATCCAGAAGGAGCTGTCCGCCCTTCTGCGCACCGTCAAGGACCCCAGGGTGCAGGACGTGATGATTTCCATTACTAGGGTGGAGACCACCCCCGACCTGCGCTATACAAAGGTCTACGTCAGCTTCCTTCAGAACGAGAAGGCCAAAGAGGCCATGGCGGGTCTGAAATCCGCCGCGGGCTTCCTGCGCCGCCAGCTGGGCAGCAATCTGCGGCTTCGCTACGCCCCGGAGATTGCCTGGGCGGAGGATGATTCCTTCACATACGGCGAGAATATGCTGGATCTCATCAACTCCCTGGGGGTGAAGCACGATGAAGAGTCTGACCCGGAATGAGACTGCCCGGTTCCTGCTGGAACACGACAACTACCTGATTCTGTCCCACCGCCGCCCTGACGGCGATACCACCGGCTCCTCCGCGGCCCTGTGCCTGGGGCTGCGGCAACTGGGGAAAACCGCCTTCGTGCTGGAAAATAAGGAAGTATCCGACCGGTTCCGGTGGCTTCATGAGGGGCTGACAAAGGCTGCGGCAGAGGGTGGAGAAACCATCGTCAGCACCGATGTGGCCTCCCCCTCCATGCTGCCGGAGTCCTTTCAGAGCCTGCTGGGAAATATCGCCCTGCGCATCGACCACCACGGCAGCGCCACCTCCTTTACCGACATGGAGCTGGTGGATCCCCACAGCGCCTCCTGCGCGGAGCTGATTTGGGACGTGCTGAACCTCATGGGCGTGAAGCCGGAGAAAGCCATCGCCGAGGCGGTGTATGTGGGTACCTCCACGGACACCGGATGCTTCCGCTACGCCAATACCACCGCCCACACCTTTGAGACGGCGGCTATGTGCGCCGCGGCGGGTGCGAGGATTTACGAGCTGAATCAGGAGCTGTTCGAGACGAATACGCTGGCACGGCTGAAAATGCAGGGCTGGATTGTGGATCACATGAAAATGCTCTCGGACGGGAAAATGGCTATCTGTGCCATCCCCCGGGGCGTGGAGGAGGAACTGGGGGTGACCCCGGACGATATGGACAACATTTCCTCCTTCCCCCGCACCGTGGCGGGAGTCTGCGTAGCGGCGACGCTGCGGGAGACCGCTGAGGGCGAAGCGAAGCTGTCTGTCCGGGCGGTACCGGGTTTTGACGCTTCAAAGGTCACCGAGAGATTTGGCGGCGGCGGACATAAGGGCGCGGCGGGGGCCAGCCTGAAAATGCCCCTGAAGGAAGCGGCGCTGGCAGTGGAAGCGGTCATGCTGGAGCTGGGAGAAACCAATGGACGGAATTGTGATTGTCGATAAGCCCCGGGACTGGACCAGCCAGGACGTGACCGCCCGACTGCGGCGGGTGTTTGGTACCCGGCGCATCGGCCACGGCGGCACCCTGGATCCCATGGCCACCGGCGTGCTGCCGGTGTTCGTGGGCCGTGCCACAAGGGGCGTGGAATTTTTCGAACACGCGGAAAAAACCTATGAAACCGTCCTTCGGTTGGGCCTGACCACCGACACCGAGGACATTACCGGCACGGTGTTGACCGAAGCAACTGTGTCCGTCACAAACGAACAGGTTGAAGGGGCACTGGATGCCTTTCGGGGGGAAATTATGCAGGTGCCCCCCATGTACTCCGCCCTGAAGGTGAACGGACAGAAGCTGTGCGACCTGGCCCGGAAGGGAAAAACCGTGGAGCGTCAGCCCCGGCCCATCACAATCTACGAGCTAACATTGCTGGATCGAGGGGAGGATACCCTGTGCCTGCGGGTGCGCTGCTCCAAAGGCACCTATATCCGAACCCTGTGCAAGGATATCGGCGAAGCCTTGGGCTGCGGCGGCTGCATGGAATCTCTTCGCCGGGTGTCGGCGGGGGAATACACCATTGCCGAAGCGGTGCCCCTACAGGAATTGCTTGACACCGGGAAACCGGAAAAATATCTCCGGGGTGTGGACACCATGTTCCGCAATTACCCCGCCGTGACCCTCACCGCCAATCAGGAGAAGCGCTGCCGCAACGGTAACACCTTCTCCGTGAAGCTGGAGGCGGGTACTTATCGGGCCTACAGCCAGAGCGGGGAGTTTCTTATGCTGGCAAAGGTGGAAGCCGGGGTCATGGTGACGGTGAAGAGCTTCTTTTCCATATAACATAGCAATCAGCAGGGTAGGGCGGGGGCTTGCCCCCGCCCTACGAACTGTCAATAGGATAATCGAAAACGGACTTGAAAAGTATGAAGAACAAGACAATTTACGCGCTGGGCTTTTTTGACGGCGTACATATTGGCCACGGGGCGTTGCTGGAGACC
Organism: uncultured Clostridia bacterium; assembly: GCA_946011705.1. Classification (GTDB taxonomy): domain Bacteria; phylum Bacillota; class Clostridia; order Oscillospirales; family Oscillospiraceae; genus Faecousia. The sequence continues at coordinate 6,121 of CAMGCA010000017.1, forward strand.
TGCCGGGAGGTGGCCCGGGAGGGGCGGCAGAGCAGCGGCGTGGTGACTTTTTCCTCCCACCCGGATACACTGGTGCTGGGGCAGACGCCCCGGCTTCTCAACACCCCGGAGGATCGGGAGCGGCTGCTGCGGCGGCGCTACGGTGTGGACACCGTGGTGACTCTGCCTTTTGACAAAAAAATGCGGGATATGCCCTGGAAGGCGTTTCTGGAGCTGCTGCGGCGGGAGTATGGTGCGGCGGGCTTCGTCTGCGGCGCGGATTTCCGCTTTGGCGCGGGGGGCGCGGGCAACGCCGGGCTGCTGGCTATCTACTGCCGGTCGGAGAGTCTGCCCTGGGCCGTGGTGCCGGAGCAGACCCTGGACGGCATCCGCATATCCAGCACCTACATCCGGGAGCTGATCGAGAATGGCGAAATGTCCACAGCGGTGAAATTCCTGGGCCACCCTCACATTCTCACCGGCCAGGTGATTCACGGGCGGCATCTGGGCAGCACTCTGGGCATTCCCACCGCCAATCTGCGGCTGCCCGCAGAGCTGGCGGTGCCGAAATACGGCGTGTATATGTGCCTGTGTGTCATTGACGGCAAGGAATACCCCGCCGTGACCAACGTGGGCGTACGGCCTACGGTCAGCGGTCAGGACGTGACGGTGGAGCCCTGGATTCTCGACTACGAGGGCGACCTGTATGGTCGGGAGATCACGCTGGAATTCTACCGTTTCCTGCGTCCGGAGCGGAAATTTCCGGATTTGCAGGCCCTGAAAGCGGAGATTCTCCGCAATGCCGACCAGACCCGGGCGTATTTCCGGGAACGGTCTGTTCAAACAACGTTCAATTTGTAACCCTTGTTTTCCGCAGAGAAATAAGGTATAATAGCACAAAAATCAAGCGGGGGAGGGATCGCGATGCCGCAGCAGGACGATGGAATGGAAAAACGCCGGGAGAAACGGGAAGCCCAGCGCAGGCGCCGTCAGGCCCAGGTGCGCCGGATGCGGCTGACCTTGGCGCTGGTGGTGGTGCTGCTGGCTGCCTGCGGCTTGGGGCTGTACAAGCTGGCCCAGAGCGCCGGTGCCGGGGAGGAGCAGTCTGCCCTTCAGACGCCAACCGTACCCACCACCGAGGAGACGAAGGAAACCCTGCCCATCCAGAAAAGCCCCATCACCACCATCCACATCAAGGCCGCCGGAGACCTGAACGTCACCGATGCCGTGGTAAACGCCGGCATGGCGGTAAACAGCTACGACTTCAGCCCGGTTTTCAAGGACGTGGCGGCGATCCTGTCCGATGCCGACCTGACGGTGATGAATTTCGAGGGCAACATCTGCGGCGCGCCCTATGGCTCTGGAAGCACCTCCGCCCCGGCGGAGCTGCTGACCGCTCTGCGGGGCTGCGGTGTGGATCTGCTGCAAATGGCCAATTCCTGCGCCATCAACAACGGCCTCAACGGCCTGACAACGACCCTGCGTGCCATCCGATCCGCGGGCATCGAGCCGGTAGGCGCCTTCTCCTCCTCCGAGGAGTTCAAAAAGTCCAAGGGCTACACCATGACGGAGATTCAGGGCGTGAAGGTGGGCTTTGTGGCCTTCACCAAGGGCCTGGGCGGCCGGGGTATGCCCGCCGGAAGCGAGGACCTGGTAAATATTCTCTATTCCGACTATACAACGCTGTATAATGAGATCGATAAAACCCGGATCACCTCCATTCTCAAGTCCATGGAGGAGGAAAAGCCGGATATCACCGTGGCCCTGCTCCACTGGGGCAGCGAGTACAACGACGACATCAGCAAGACCCAGGAGCAGATTGTGTCACTGCTGAAAAAGAACGGTGTGGACGTGATCATCGGCACCCACCCCCATACCCTGCAGCCCATCGCGTTTGACAAGAGCGCGGGGACGCTGGTTGCCTACTCCCTGGGGGATTTCTTCGGAGACGCCAACCGGGGTGCCACCAACTACTCCGTAATTCTGGATGTGGAAATCACCAAGGACGAAAACGCCGGTACCACCAAGGTCACGGACTACACCCTGCATCCCATCTACACCGTCCGGGAGACGGAATGCGTGGGCAACAACGACCGCCGGGTGGTTCGCATCGGCACGGCGCTGACAGCCTACAACGGTAATTTCCTGGACAAGGTGACAGATTCCTGCAAGGAGTCCATGGAGTACGCCCTGACCCGTATCGACGAGCGCACCGCCGTGAAAGAGGAAGAGGACAAATAATCGGGAAGCGGTTTTTTGACCGCTTCCCCTTTGCCTTTTCCGGGATTTTTCTTGCTATTTCTTCCCGGTTGGGCTATAATATTCAAATAATAAAAAAAGCTGATAAATTGTTGTTTAGTGAGCTCAAAGGCCCCCTTGTGTAAAGGGGGCTGTCGGCGAAGCTGACTGGGGGATTGACAACCCCTCCGGCAAAAATCAATAGATTCTTGCCACCTCCCCTTACACAGGGGAGGCTTTGGGCACCCCCGCAAATTCCAATTTTCAACTTTCAACTTCATTCCGCCGGAGGTGCAAACTATGGATCCCATCTACGTCACCGGACACCGAAACCCCGATACCGACTCCATCGTGGCAGCCATCGCTTACGCCGCCCTGCGCAATGCCTGCGGCGACCGGGAGTATGAGGCGGCCTGCCTGGGCCAGATTTCCGAGGAGACCCAGATGGTGCTGGACCGCTTCGGCTTTCAGGCGCCTACCCGGATCACGAACCTGTACAATCAGGTGCGGGATCTGGATTTTGACACCCCGCCGATTTTAAGCACCGGCGTGTCCGTAAGCCTGGCCTGGGACGAGTTCGCCGCTTACCCGGCCATCGCCTCGGTGCCCGTGGCCAACGAGGACGGTTCCCTCTACGGCATCCTGTCCCGGACGGACATCGCCAGCTACAATATGTCCGGCATCACCTCCGGTATGCTGGAGCAGGTGCCCCTGTTTAACCTCCTGTCCGTGCTGGAAGGACGGGTGCTCAATGAGGCCGGTGAAAACACGGACATTATTACCGGCGAGGTGGTCATCGCCCTGCCCCAGGATCAGGAGAATCTGCTGTTCCAGAAGAGGGAATCCATCGTCCTGTGCGGCCACCAGCCGGATATGATCCGCCGGGCGCTGGAAATGAATGTGGCTTGTCTGGTGCTGTGCCAGGCGTCCCTGCCGCCGGAGCTGCGGGACTTCCCCACGCAAACTGTCATCATTTCCACACCCTTCGATGCCTACCGGGCCAGCCGGCTCCTGTTCCAGTCTACCCCGGTTGGGCGCATCTGCAACACCAAGGGCATGATCTGCTTCCACCTGAACGACCGGGTGGACGATGTCCGCGAGGTGGTGCTGAAATACCGGCATCCCAGCTACCCCATTTTGGACGCCAAGGAAAAAGTCGTGGGTATTCTGACCCGGTATCATCTGCTGCGTCCCAGAAGAAAACGGGTGGTGCTGGTTGACCACAACGAGGCATCTCAGTCTGTGCTGGGCCTTGACCAGGCGGAAATCCTGGAAATCATCGACCACCACCGGCTGGCGGATGTGCAGACCAACAATCCCATTTATGTGCGCAACGAGCCGGTAGGCTCCACCAATACCATTATCGCCAGTATGTTCCAGGATCGGGGCCTGATGCCCTCGGCGGGACTGGCGGGCATGATGGCGGCGGCCATTCTGTCGGACACCCTGATGTTCAAATCCCCCACCTGCACCCACCGGGATATCCGGACGGCGGAGCGGATGGCCCGGATTGCCAACATCTCCCTGGACGAGCTGGGCAAGACTCTGTTCTCCAATACGGTGGATCACAAGAGCGTGGAGGAGATGCTGTTCACCGACTACAAGGAATTCCATGTGGCAGGACATTCTCTGGCCGTTGCCCAGCTGACCTGTGTGGATTCCGCCGGGGTGCTCAGCCGGAAGGACGAGATTCTGGAGAGAATGCGTCGGCACAAGGAGGAGAAGGGCTTCGACCTGATGCTGCTGATGGCCACCGATGTGCTGATGGAGGGTACTCAGATTGTGTATGTGGGCGACGACGAGTCCATCCGGCAGGCCTTTAACGTGGTGCCCAGGGACAACACCGCCTTCCTGCCCAGAATCATGAGCCGGAAAAAGCAGGTCATTCCCATGCTGTCGGATTTGTGGAGTTAATAATCGCCTTCCCCTCTGGGGAAGGTGGCCGAGCGAAAGCGAGGTCGGAAGAGGTTGGTACCGTTTCGCCGAAATGCAGGTATTCACCCAAAGGTATTCCGCCCTCTTCCACCCCCTGCGGGGGCACCTTCCCCAAAGGGGAAGGCTTTGATGCGTTTACTTTTGCGGAAATATGTGATATAGTAATGTATCACTGAGGAGGTGGGAGCATGGGCTTTGACGGGCTTTTGGGCAACGAGAGATTGAAAGAAAATCTGACGAAAAGTCTCGCCAAGGGCCATATTTCCCACTGTTATCTGATTTCCGGCCCGGAGGGGTCCGGAAAACGCACACTGGCGAGACTCCTGGCGGCGGCGATTCTCTGTCAGGGGCGCGACAAGCCCTGTATGGCCTGCACCCCCTGCCGGAAGGTGCTGGACGGAAATCATCCGGACTACATTATTGTAGACGACCCGGAGAAAAAAACTGTGCCGGTGGAGCTGATCCGGCAGGCCAGAGCGGATATGTTTGTCCAGCCCAACGAGTCCGACCACAAAATCTACCAGTTTCCGCGGGCCCAGGATATGGGCATCCCCGGTCAGAACGCGCTGTTAAAGGTTCTGGAGGAGCCGCCTGCCTATGGCGTGTTCCTGTTGCTCACAGATAACCCGGACAAACTGCTGCCCACGGTGCGCTCGAGATGCACCGAGCTGAAAATGCAGGCCCTGCCGCCGGAAGCCCTGCAAAAACAGCTGCGGGAGGACTTTCCGAAAACCTCCGGTGAGGACATTGAAGCGGCGGCGGTACGCAGCGGCGGATATCTGGGGCAGGCCCGGACACTGCTTGCTCAGGGTGCGGAGGTTCCGCCCCAGACGGAGCAGTTTGTTGAGGCCTTCGCCAGGCGGGACGCGCTGCTGCTGACCCAGGTTCTGGTGCCCATGGAAAAATGGAAGCGGGAGGCCCTGACGGAGGTTCTGCGGCAGTGGCTGGAAATTCTGGAGGGCGCGCTGATGAACCGCAGCGGCGGCGGAGCGGTGCCTGCCCTTGCCCGGGAGCTGGCCCAGCGCCGGACGGCGGCAGACTTGTACCGCGGCGTCACCGCCCTGAAAAAAGCCCTGGATTACACGTTGAGCAATGTTTCCCCGGCAGCTGTCTGCGGCTGGCTGAGCTGGGAATTACGATAAAAGGAGAACCTATGGAACAGGAACTGAATAACATCCCGGAGCAGAGCGTGGAGGTCGTGGACATCCAGTTCCGCCCCGGACAGAAGATTTACTATTTTGACCCCGACGGGAAGACCCTCCAGCCCGGGGATCACGTCATCATTGACACCGCTCGTGGGTCAGAGTACGGCACCTGCGCCGGGGCCAATCACCGCATCGCCCAGAAGGACGTGGTGGCGCCTCTGCGCAAGGTTCTGCGCAAAGCCAACGCCCAGGATGAACGAATCGCGGCGGACAACCGGGCCAAGGAAAAGCGGGCCTACAATATCTGCATGGAAAAAATTGCCGAGCATGGGCTGGATATGCAGCTCGTATCGGAGGTGGATGACTTTGTCGGCAGCAAGATTTTGTTCTATTTCACCGCGGACGAGCGGGTGGATTTCCGGGAGCTGGTGAAGAATCTGGCTTCTATTTTCCACACCCGCATCGAGCTGCGACAGATTGGCGTCCGGGACAAGGCGAAGATGGTGGGGGGTCTGGGCATCTGCGGCCGGCCCTTCTGCTGCGCCAGCTTCCTGGACGATTTCCAGCCCGTGTCCATCAAGATGGCCAAGACCCAGAACCTGTCCCTGAATCCCACAAAGATTTCCGGCACCTGCGGCAGACTTATGTGCTGCCTGAAATACGAGCAGGACGCCTATGAGGATCTGATCCGCACCAGCCCGAAACTGGAGTCCTTCGTGGATACCCCCGAGGGCCGGGGCACCGTGGTGGAGATTGACCTGCTGCGCCAGCGGGTGAAGGTGCGCATGGAGGACAGCCCGGAGACGGTAAGCGTCTTTGCCAATTCGGACATTGCCGTACTGCGCAGCGGCAAGGCCAGAAAAAATGACCCGCCCATTCCGGCAGACCTGGCCCCCATTTCCGGAAACGGTAAGCGGGTGCGCAAGGAGGAGCCGGAGCAGGAGACCTTGGTGTTGGAGCCGATTCGCTTCCGCTACAGCACCGAGTCCGTGGTGACGGAGGAGGAAGCCCCGGCAGCCGACGAGCAGCCGGAGCAGAAGCCCAGCCGCCGACGGCGCAAGCCCCAGGCAGAGGCACCCAAAGCGGAAAAGCCGGAGCCCAGCCCGGACAAGCCCACGCCGAAGGCCGCGCCTGCACCCGAACCGGCATCTCAGGCGCGGCCCGAGAAGAAACCCTCCCGCCGCCGCCCCAATTACCGCCGCCGGAAGCCCAAGGATAAGAACGGCGAGAACGGATAAGGAGATCGGAGCATGCGAGAAAAATTGGGGAAGTGCCCCATTCCGGTATGGCTGTTCGCGGTAGTGACGGCTGTATACTGTGAGAGCCTGCTGCACCTTTGGACAATGAAATCCTTTGACCCCGGGCGCTTTGCCGCAGTGCTGGCCTTTGCACTGGGCTTTGGCGGCATACTTGGGCTGATGCTCAGCTTCATCGGCGGAAAGAAATGGGGCAAGTGGGTCAGCGCGGGGCTGATGACGCTGGTGACCATCGTCTATATCGTTGAATATTTTGTCAACGATGCCTATATGTGCTATATGCCTCTGGCCACGCTGCTGAGCGGCGCCCAGGGGGTGGCTACGGATTTTAGCGGCATTGTGGTACACTTGATTGCCCAGAATTACTGGCGGATTTTGGGGTTTCTCCTGATGCCTGCCCTGTACGCCCTGTTGGCCGCGCCTGTGCAGACCCGCTGGCAGACCCGGGGCATTGTGCTGGCGTGCGTCGCCGCTGCCTATGGCCTGAGCTTCGGCCTTGTGCGCAGCGGAACGGATGCCGAGCGGATGAACGATGCCTATAATTTTGACAGCGCGGTTCGCTGCTTCGGCCTGAACGTGGGTACGGTGCTGGAACAGACCCACAGCGCCATGGCGGAAACCGCCGAGGTGGAATTCGTCCCGGTGGAGATCCCTGAGACTGTGCCTGCGGAGCAGGAGCCTTCTGAGGAGGCGGTGGTCTACGAGCCCAACGTCATGGGTTTTGACTTTGACGCTCTGGCCCGCAGTGCGGGCAATTCCAACATCGCGGCCCTGCACAGCTATGTCAGCTCGGTGCAGCCCACCATGAAAAATGCGTACACCGGGCTGTTCGCGGGGAAAAACCTGATTCTGATCACCGCCGAGGCCTTTACCTCCGAGGTGATCGACCCGGAGCGCACCCCCACGCTGTACCGCCTTGCCACCCAGGGTATCCAGTTCCGGGACTATTACCAGCCTGCCTGGGGCGCCAGCACCACCACGGGAGAGTTCTCCAACGTGGTGGGATTGGTACCGACTACAGCGGGAATGTGCATGAAGGAAGCGGTGCAGCAGGACTTGTTTCTGACCATGGGCCACCAGCTGCAGGCTCAGAATTACTACAGCGCGGCCTATCACAACCACAACAAGGACTTTTACGACCGGGACAAGACCCACACGAAGCTGGGCTATGACCGCTTCCTGGCCCTTTACGGCGGCTTGGAAGGGGTTCAGGCGGTGTTCCCGGAGAGCGATCTGGAAATGATCAACGCCACGGTGCCCCAGTACATTGATCAGCAGCCCTTCAGCATCTACTACATGACCGTCAGCGGCCACTGTATGTACTCCCAGAGGGAAAACGCCATGGCGCGGAAAAACTACGACGTGGTGGCAGGCATGGATCACTGCGAAGCGGTAAAGTGCTACTACGCTTCCCAGCAGGAGCTGGAATACGCCATGCAGTCGCTGGTGCAGCAGCTGGAAGATGCGGGCATTGCTGACGATACCGTCATCGTCATTGCCACAGACCACTATCCCTACGGCCTGGAGCGCAGCAGCGCCTGGCGCAACACCTCCGACTATCTGGCGGAGCTGTACGGCGTGGAGAAATACGACAAATTTATCCGTGACCACAACAGCCTGATCCTCTGGAGCGGCTGTCTGGAAGGGAAGAACATTGTGGTTGACGAGCCGGTGTACAGTCTGGACATCCTGCCCACTCTGTCCAACCTCTTTGGCCTGGATTACGACTCCCGGCTGCTGGTGGGCAGGGACGTGTTCTCCGGGGAAAGCCCCCTGGTGCTCTGGCCGGATTACAGCTGGAAAACCGACAAGGGGCAGTATGATGCCCAGAACGGAACCTTCACCCCGGCGGAAGGGAAGACCGTGAACGAGGACTATCTCGCGAGAATCAAGAGCATTGTCCGCAACAAAATTGACTACTCCCGCCAGGTGCAGAATCTGGATTACTTCAATTATCTGGCTAAGGCCAGGCAAAAATAACGTCTGGAGCGCCCCGCCGGGTTCACCGGCGGGGCGTTCAAATTAAGGCAACACCGCATAATGGGGCAAGGA
>CAMGCA010000018.1 GCA_946011705.1 uncultured Clostridia bacterium
GCCATGACGATGTCGGACTTGCCCTGCTGCACAGCCAGCAGAGCGGCGTCAAAGTCCATGTCGTCCACCACCAGCTCCAGGCCCAGCTTGGCAGCCACGGCACCGGCGATCTCCACATCAATGCCCTCGAAGGAGCCGTCATCGGCGACCATCTCGTAGGGAGGGAAGGCGGCGTTGGTGGACATAATCAGCTTGCCGGCCTCGATGGTGGTGAAGGCGGGAGCGGCAGCCTCAGTCTCAGCGGGGGCAGCGGCCTCGGTGGCGGGGGCGGGAGTAGCGGTGGTCTCGGGAGCCTTGGTCTCGGCAGTGGAGGAGCCGCAGCCGGCAAACAGGGCGGCAACCATCAGAGCAGCCAGAACGATGGAAAACAGCTTTTTCATAATCATTACTCTCCTTTTCTTGTTTCCCAAGTCACGGGACTTGGTAAATTGATGAATGAATTATACCCCCGTTCTGACTGAACGTCAATTATGGTTATCAACAATATTGCAAAGAAAAACAAAGAATTTCTGACATATATGCACAAAAATGGCCGTATTCCAAAGAAATATGCAAATATGCATTGACTATATACATTTCTGCGAAGGGTTTTAAACGGAACAATATACAATTCATGATGAATAAAATGCAAATGCTGTATACTGCCTAAGAACAGATGTTGCCCATACACGGAACGCCGTCCCACCCACGCAGGGGACGCTGTCCCCCTGGGATGACAGAGGGGGAACGATACCGAGCAGGCCCAATGGTGTAACGACAATACACCAGCTGCGTAACGCATTGGCTGTCCGCCCTGCGGGCTGTCCCCATCGGATAACTGAGCGGGAAAGATACCGAGCAGAACCCAATGGTGTAACGACGATACACCACATGACGCACGCATTGTCAGCGGCGACTCGCCGCATGAAAGAACCCCGGTGCGGTTGACCAGACCGTACCGGGGTTCTTTCAGAGAAAAAGAGAGGTAAGAAAATGAAAAAGAATGAATTCAAATTCACTACGCTTATTATAACCCATTCCTGTTAAAAAGCAAGAGGATATTTGTTAAATAAATATTAAGTAGAGAGAAAAGTACACTTCCAATTTGTGCACTTTGCCAGTTATGAACTTTTTGTAGCTTTTCGCATAAAGCCCTTGACTTTTTGAGAGAATGGGATATAGTAAGGGCAAAAGAATTTAGCACTCTAATCATGTGAGTGCTAAATGGCGAAAGGAAGGATAGCTGTATGAATTTTAACAATTATACCCAGAAATCTCTGGAGGCTGTCCAGAGCGCGAGAGACCTGGCGGTGCAGAATAATCACCAGCAGATGGAGCAGGTTCACCTGCTTCTGGCCCTGCTGCGGCAGGACGGGGGGTTGATCCCTCAGCTGCTGCGGAAAATGGACGTAACTGTGGAGAGTCTGGAAGCCGCCGCCGCTGCCGAACTGCGGAAGATCCCTGCCGTCACCGGCAGCCGGGACGCCGACCGGTTCTACATCACCGCCGACGTGGATGCCGCCTTCCAGAAGGCAGAGGAAGAGGCAAAGACCATGAAGGACGAGTTCGTCTCCGTGGAGCACCTGTTCTTAGGGCTGCTGGAAACCGCCCGGGGCGGGGTGAAAAACCTGTTCGACACCTACCGCATTACCAAAGAGAACACCCTGAAAGCCCTACAGGCCGTCCGGGGTAACCAGCGGGTCACCTCCGACAACCCGGAGGGTACCTATGACGCTCTGGAAAAGTACGGCACAGACCTGGTCAAGCGGGCACGGGAGCAGAAAATGGATCCCGTCATCGGCCGGGACGAGGAAATCCGGAATGTCATCCGCATCCTGTCCCGGAAAACCAAGAATAACCCTGTGCTGATTGGCGAGCCCGGCGTAGGCAAGACTGCCATCGCCGAGGGCCTTGCTCAGCGGATTGTCAAGAAGGATGTACCCAAGTCCTTGCAGGATAAGACCATTTTCTCTCTGGACATGGGTGCCCTGATTGCCGGCGCGAAGTACCGGGGCGAATTTGAGGAACGTCTGAAAGCCGTTCTGAACGAGGTCAAGCAGTCCGAAGGAAAAATTATCCTGTTCATTGATGAGCTGCACACCATTGTGGGCGCGGGCAAGACCGAGGGCAGCATGGACGCGGGCAATCTCTTGAAGCCGCTGCTGGCTCGTGGCGAGCTGCACTGCATCGGCGCAACCACTCTGGACGAGTACCGGCAGTATATTGAAAAGGACGCGGCTCTGGAGCGCCGATTCCAGCCGGTGCAGGTGGATGAACCCACCGTGGAGGATACCATCGCCATTTTGCGTGGCTTGAAGGAGCGCTATGAGGTGTTCCACGGCGTGAAGATTTCCGATTCCGCCATCATTGCCGCAGCCACCTTGTCCCACCGCTATATCACCGACCGGTTCCTGCCGGACAAGGCCATCGATCTTGTGGACGAGGCCTGCGCCCAGATTCGTACCGAGATGGACTCCATGCCCACAGAGCTGGACGCCGTGTCCCGGAAGATCATCCAGATGGAGATTGAGGAAGCAGCTCTTAAGAAGGAAGAGGACGACCTGTCCAAGGCCCGCCTTTCCGAACTGCAAAAGGAACTGGCAGAGGAACGGGACAGCTTCAACGCCATGAAGGCCCAGTGGGAGAACGAGAAGAACGCCATCGGCAAGGTTCAGCAGCTTCGCGAGACCATCGAAGACCTGAATCGCCAGATTGAGGCTGCCGAGCAGAGGTATGACCTTGAAAAAGCTGCGGAGCTGAAATACGGTCGCCTGCCGGAAGCAAAGAAGCAGCTGGAGGAGGAAGAACGCCGGGCCCAGTCCGCCAAAGAGAGCAACATCCTCCGTGACCGTGTCACTGACGAGGAGATCGCCAAAATCGTGGAGCGCTGGACGGGGATTCCCGTGTCCCGGCTGGTGCAGGGGGAGCGGGAGAAGCTGCTCCATCTGGACGAGACCCTGCACAAGCGGGTTGTGGGTCAGGACGAAGCCGTGCAGGCAGTCACCGAAGCCATCCAGAGAAGCCGCGCCGGTATTCAGGACCCCAACCGGCCCATCGGCTCCTTCCTGTTCCTTGGCCCCACCGGCGTGGGCAAGACCGAGCTGGCAAAGACCCTGGCCCAGGCCTTGTTTGATGATGAAAACAATCTGGTGCGCATCGATATGTCCGAGTATATGGAGAAATTCTCCGTCTCCCGTCTGATCGGAGCGCCTCCCGGATATGTCGGCTTCGAGGAGGGCGGTCAGCTGACGGAAGCCGTTCGCCGGAAGCCCTACAGCGTTGTGCTGTTCGATGAGGTGGAAAAGGCCCATCCCGATGTGTTCAACGTCCTTCTGCAAGTGCTGGATGACGGACGGATCACCGATTCTCAGGGCCGCACCGTGGACTTTAAGAACACCATCCTGATTCTGACCTCCAACCTTGGCTCTGAGTACCTGCTGGACGGCGTCAATGCCGACGGCACCATCGACGAAAACGCCAAGGCCCAGGTGCAGGCATTGCTGCGCCGCTCCTTCCGGCCCGAGTTCCTGAACCGTCTGGACGAGATCGTGTTCTATAAGCCCCTGACCAAGGAGAACGTAACCAAGATCATCGACCTGCAAATTGACAAGCTGAACCAGCGCCTTGCTGACCAGCAGATCAAAGTGGAGCTGACCCAGGCGGCGAAGGATGCCATCGTGGATGCTTCCTACGATCCCCAGTACGGCGCCCGGCCTCTGCGCCGGTATGTCCAGCATACCGTGGAGACCATGCTTTCAAAACGTCTTCTGCGGGGCGACATCCTGCCGAACCAGACCGTCACCGTGGACTTGGTTGACGGACAGCTGGAAATCCGATAAACCAAAGAGCCGCCGTGGGACAACCCCCACGGCGGTTTTCTCAATTATGCCCAATCGGTTTTCGCTTCTAATTGCACGTTTTTTCCCTTCCACGGTAAAGCCAGTTTGCAGTAAAACAGCATGGGGGCGGGGGAGGAATCCCTGGCCCCGTATTTATGGTCGCCCACCAGCGGATAGCCCCGGCTGGCGAACTGCACCCGAATCTGATGGCTGCGGCCGGTGTGCAGGCGGATACGGACAAGGCTTTCTTCCCCGGCGGTCAGCCGGACAAATTCCAGCCGGGCCTTTTTTACACCGCCCCGCATTCGTTTTACCACAAAAACCTTGTTTTGTTTGCTGTCCTTCCACAGAAGGTCTTCCCAATCCCCGTTTTCCGGGGGCGCGCCGTGAACCAGCGCCACATATTCCTTGACCATGGCTCCTTCCTGAATGGCACGGGACAGAGCGGCGGCAGCGGCCTTGGTGCGGGCGTAGACCATGACGCCGCCAACATTTTTGTCCAGCCGGTGCAGGGTGAAAACTTCCCCGCCCAGCGCCTTTTTCAGTTCCCCGGGAACTTCCGATTCCGAATCCAGTCCCACGGGCTTGACGCAGACTACAATGTCCCTGTCCGAATAGAGGATTTCCATACATGACCTCCTGGGTGTTTTCCTCAGTATACCATACCGCCGGAGCTTAGAAAAGCCCTGGTTGCATTTTTTGGCGGAAAAAGGTATAATAGAAACAAACTGAGAACAGGAGATATATTATGACCACCCAGGACTACCAGCGAAAATCACCCCTATCCATATTTCTGCATTACTTCGGCAATCACAAGGGCCTGTTTGCCATCGATTTGGGCTGCGCCGTGGGCATTGCCGCCATCGATCTGGCCTTCCCGCTGATTACCCGGAAGGCTCTGTATGATCTGCTGCCCAATCAGCTCTACCGCACCTTCTTTTTCATTATGCTGGCGGTGGCTCTGAGCTATGTGCTGCGCACCTTCCTTAATTATGTAGTAGCTTACTACGGCCACACCTTCGGTATCCGGGTGGAGGCGGATATCCGAAAAGACCTGTTTGCCCATATGCAGGAATTGAGCTTTGACTACTACGACCGCAACCGCACCGGCAAGCTCATGGCCCGACTGACTTCCGACCTGTTCGAGCTGACGGAGCTTGCCCACCACGGCCCGGAGGACCTGCTGACCAGCGGCCTGACCATTCTGGGGGCCCTGGCGGTGATGCTGTCCGTCCGGTGGGAGCTGGCGCTGGTGGTGGCGCTGACCATTCCGGTGTTTCTGGCGGTGGCCATGGTCATGCGCAAGCGGATGGCCCGGGCCTCCGTGGGCGCCAAGGAAAAGACCGGCCACATCAATCAGGAGATTGAAAGCAGCCTGTCCGGTGTCCGCACCGCCAAGGCCTTCGCCAACGAGGCGGCGGAGATTGACCGCTTTAACGCTGCCAATGAAATCTACAAGACCTCCAAGCGGGAGTTTCACAAGGCCATGGGACTGTTTCACAGCAGCGTGGAGTTTTTTCTGTGCCTGCTGAACGTCATCATTGTGGGTTTCGGCGGCTACTATGTTATGCGCGGGGAGATGGACTACCGGGACCTCATCACCTTCAACCTGTATATTGCCTCCTTTGTGAACCCCATGCGCAAGCTGAGCAACTTCTCCGAGCTGTTCGCCAACGGCTTCGCGGGCCTGAACCGGTTCGTGGAGGTTATGCGGACGGAGCCTACGGTGCAGGATAAGCCCGACGCGAAAGCGCTGGAAAATGTCAGGGGACAAATCGACATTGACCACGTCTCCTTTGCCTATGACGGGGATTTGGCGGTGCTGCACGATGTGTCCATGCAGGTGCGGCCCGGGGAGACCATCGCCATTGTCGGCCCCTCCGGCGGCGGCAAGACCACGTTATGTCAACTGATCCCCCGGTTCTACGACGTGTCCAGCGGCTCTATTTCCATTGATGGGCTGGATATCCGGGATGTGACCCAGCGGAGCCTGCATGAGAGCATCGGCATCGTCCAGCAGGATGTATTCCTCTTCGCGGACACGGTGTTTGAGAACATCCGCTACGGCAGGCCTGACGCAACTGCGCAGGAGGTGGAGGAAGCCGCGAAACAGGCGGAGATCTACGACGACATTATGGCAATGCCAAATGGTTTCCAGACTTATGTGGGCGAGCGGGGCACCCTGCTTTCCGGCGGACAGAAGCAGCGCATTGCCATCGCCCGGATTTTCCTGAAAAACCCGCCCATCCTGATTCTGGACGAGGCCACCTCCGCCCTGGACTCTGTGACGGAGGCGAAAATTCAGCGGGCCTTTGATAACCTTGCCAAGGGCCGCACGACCCTGATCATTGCCCACCGCCTGAGCACCATCCGCAGCGCCAGCCGCATCGTGTCCATCGCTGACGGCGTGATTACCGAGTGCGGCACCCACGCCCAGCTGCTGGAAACCGGCGGCATCTACTCCCAGCTGTACAAAACCCAGAACGCGCTGGCCCTGGACGCGCTGAAAGACTGAAAATGACGCTTGTATTTCGCGGCAGAAAATAATAGAATGAAGTGAAAAGCGCTTCCCCAAAGGGGGAGCAGAAAAAGGGGGATTTTTATGACATCCAGTGAACTGAGGGCCATTGCCCGGCGGAATCTGGAAGGCACCTGGGGCATTTCCGTAGGCGTTGCCCTGGTGGCGGCGCTGCTGGGCGGACTTATCGTCGGGACTGGAAGCAACATCAATTTCAACTTCAATGAGGATACTGTCCGCAATCTGCCGCCGATCTTCTGGACGGTGCTGCTGCCTCTGGTGTCCGTGGCCGGGCTTCTGGGGATCGTCAGCTTTATTCTCGGC
This sequence comes from uncultured Clostridia bacterium, assembly GCA_946011705.1. Lineage (GTDB taxonomy): Bacteria > Bacillota > Clostridia > Oscillospirales > Oscillospiraceae > Faecousia. The sequence continues at coordinate 6,661 of CAMGCA010000018.1, forward strand.
GGTACGGTGGAGCTGGGCTACGCGAAGTTCCTTCTGAAACAATACGACAGGAAGCAGCTGCAATTTTCTGACCTGTTCAGCCAGTTTGAGCGGTTCGGCACCGGCTTTGCCCAGAAATTCCTTCGGACGCTGTTTACCGTTTTATGGTCTTTGCTGTTTATCATCCCCGGCATCGTCAAGGGCCTGAGCTACGCCATGACACCCTTTATTCTGGAGGAGCACCCGGAGATGACCGCCTCGGAAGCCATCAAGGCCTCCATGCGGCTGATGGACGGACACAAAATGGATCTGTTCATTCTGGGCCTGACCTTTATCGGCTGGCAGATACTGGCCTGCCTGACTATGGGCATCGGATTCCTGTTCCTGAATCCTTACATGAACGCCGCCTATGCCGCCTTCTACCGCAGCGTTTCCACGGGGCGGCAGGAAGCCAGAGCCTATGTTCCACCTGTGGAATTCTGAGTCGAAGCAAGAGAGGATAATGGAAATGGCAAAACTGGAAAAGAGAATCGTGGATTTTATCATGGATCACATGATCCTGATCGCATTCCTTGTGGTGTCGGTATTCGGGGTGCTGGCACGGCTTCCCATGCGGGACTTCCCCTCCGGAGACGCGCTATGGTGCCTGCTGCCCTGGTATGACGAAATTTCCTGCAAGGGCTTGAAGGTCGCTGTGGGCAACTACAATTTTCCCTACCAATTTGTAATCTATCTGATGACAAAGGTGCCCATTGAACCGCTGTATGCCTATAAGCTCCTGTCCAGCCTGTTCGATTACCTGCTGGCTGGAGTATGTGCGCTGATTGTGTACGGCTGCACCGGACAGAAGCGGTTTTCCCTGTTTGCGTACTGCGCAGTGCTGCTTTCGCCTGTGGTGATTCTCAATTCCTCGCTCTGGTCCCAGTGCGACAGTATCTATGTGTTTTTCAGTATGTGCGGACTGTATCTGCTCATGAAGGACCGGCCGTTTTTCGCCATGTGCTGCTTCGGTATGAGTCTGGCCTTCAAGCTGCAGGCGGTGTTTGTCTTCCCGGCGCTGATCATGCTGTACCTGATGACAAAAAAATTCTCCGTTCTGAATTTCCTGATGATCCCTCTGACCATGATTGTGATTTCTCTGCCCATGGTTCACTGGGGAAGAAGCCTGACGGAGATTTATCAGGTTTACTATGGTCAAACCATTATCTATCCCCAAATCGCAATGAATTATCCGTCCCTGTTCAGCCTGATTGGCGGTGACAGCTACTGGATGCTCAAACGATATGCGATTCTGTTTACCATAACGGCTCTGGGCTTGCTGCTGGTGTACTTATCCAGTCAGAAAATCGAGATGACGAAGAAAAATATGGTCATTCTCCTGTTCTTGTCGGCGTTTACCTGCGTACTGCTCCTGCCGGCTATGCACGAGCGCTATGGCTACGCTTACGAGATTCTGGCGTGGATTCTGGTATTTCTGGTGCCCAAAACCGCGCCGCTGTGTATCGGGCTGCAGCTGCTGTCAATGCAGACCTACAGCCAATACCTGTTCCAGACAGAAATCAACCTGACCGCATTGGGGTACGCGAATATCGCCATCTATTTCCTGTATCTCTGCATTTTGCTCAGGGAAATGAAACAGGAGAGCAGATAAAGCAGAAACGGCTGCCGCACGGCAGCCGTTTTGTTATTGCTTTCCTTCTTTTTCTTCCTTGATCTGGGCCTGAAGATGGACGGAGAGCACGGCGAGGGAAGTGGCCATATTCTCGTTCTGCACCAGAATGTTGGGCGGCCCGTCCAGATGGGTGGGGGCGAAGTTCCAAATGGCCTTGATGCCTCCGGCAATCAGCTGATCGGCAACGCACTGGGCACCCTCGGCGGGCACGGTGATGATACCCATAAGCACCTTGTGGGTGCGGCAGAACTTTGCCAGCTCCGTCAGGTTGTAAACGGGCTTTCCCTCCTCGGTCTTCTTGATCTTGGGGGCGATGTCGAAGGCTGCCAGAATATTCAGGCCGTATTCGTCGAAGCCCTTGTAGCCCATCAGGGCCTGGCCCAGCTTGCCCGCGCCGATGAGCACGGCGTCGGTGGTGTTGTCGTAGCCCAGAAACTGCTCAATGTCATCGATCAGGGCCTCCCGCTGGTAGCCGATCTTGGGCCGTCCGCCGTCAGACACCATGGCAAGATCCTTGCGAACCTGCACCTCGCCCATGTCCAGAGCGTTGGCCAGCGCCGTGGCGGAGATATTGGGAGACGAGCCTTCCGGCATATTTTTTAAGTATGCCAGATAGCCGGGCAGACGCTTCAGCACGGCCTTGGATATTTTCTTTTGTTCCATAGTAACCTCATTTTCCAATCGGTACAAAAATATATCGATATAATTTTGTATCGATTATACCATATCGAATCTGAAAAATCAAGCGCAGCTTGTCTGGCGGAGAAATTCTTTTCGCAGTCTTTGCAGAATCCGCTTTTCCAGTCTTGAGATGTAGGACTGGGAGATGCCCATGGTCTGGGCCACCTCCTTCTGGGTCAGCTCCTTCCGGCCCTCCAGCCCGTAGCGCAGGAACACGATCTCCTGCTCCCGGGGCGGAAGGGTTTCCAAGGCCTGACGCAGAACCTTTTTGTCCACATCCTCCTCCAATGGCCGAGAAATGGTGTCCTCGTCAGTGCCTAATATGTCGGACAGCAGCAATTCGTTTCCCTCACAGTCCATGTTGATGGGTTCATCCAGAGAGATTTCCGTCTTCTGGTTGGCGGTTTTGCGGATGTACATGAGGATTTCGTTTTCGATACACCGGGAGGCATAGGTGGCAAGCTTTATCTTTTTCTCCAGCCGATAGGTGCCGATGGCCTTCATCAGCCCGATGGTGCCAATGGAAATCAGGTCTTCAATATTGATGCCGGTGTTCTCAAACCGCCGGGCGATGTAGACCACCAGCCGCAGATTGTGCTCCACAAGGGTTTGTTTCGCGCCTTCATCCCCCTGCTCCAGAGCCTCCAGCGCTTCCTGCTCCTGCTGCCCCTTCAGGGGCGGGGGCAGAATGTCGCTGCCGCCGATGTAAAAGATGTCCTGTTCCCGCTGAAGTCCCAAGATGCACAGCAGTTTCCGCAGATTCATAATGCCCCTCCTGTCAGCGCCTGATACATTCCTGTGTTACTTAGCCCTTCGGCGGCGAAGGCCGCCAGCACCGTTTGTTCCTTTTTCCCCACCACCGCCCCGGGGAACCGCATGGCAAGCAGCAGCCCACCGCTGTTTCCCACGGCGTGATAGGGGATCAGCCTTAGTCCCGGCAGGGGCCGGGCGGCCATGGTTTCCAGCGGGGAGGACAGCTGATGCCGGGTCAGCCCCGTGAGCTGCTCTCCAATCTGCCCGGACACCACCAGCACCGGCTCCCCGGTGATGGGGTCCCGCAGGGTGTTGCCGGTGTCCCGCAGGGCGGTGAAGGACGCGGTTTTTTCCCCGTAGCGCAGGGTCACCGGGACGAATTCCCGGCCCACTGCCCCATCTCCGAAGGACCCCCGGCACAATAGCCACACCCCCGCGGCCCCCAGAGTCAGGGCGGCAAAATTCTGCTTCGCGAAGCACAGGGCCATGCCCCCCAGCGCCAGACTCAGAAGCAGGAACACCCCGCCCCGCTTCACCGCGTCCCGCCGGAATCCGAAAGCAACCGCCGCCATCAGGCACAGGCTGACGCAGCGCCACAGGAAGTTACCCAGAAAGCGGAACCCCGGCAGCAGGCAGCAGCCGGCGTAGATACTGCCGAAGACTGCTGCCAGGGCGCACCGCCCCGGGGCGGCGGGAAAGCCGGACAGGCGGTTGGTTCCCAGCAGCAGCAGAAAATCCACCAGGAAGTTCAGAAGCATTACAAGATCCAGATACACCGTCAACACGTCCACCTCCTTGCGTCCCAGTATAGCCCTCCGGGACAACGAAGTTGGTCGCAAAAGCAGTCCCATCTCAGCCGCAAGTTCCAAGGAAAAATCCCCCCGACTGGCATCAGTCGGAGGGATTGGCTTTTTCTACGGTGCGGATGTTCTTTTCCGCCTTGAATCGGGGAGTCATGACCTCATGCCCGCAGCCCATGCACCGCAGCCGGAAATCCGCTCCGGTGCGCAGCACCAGCCAGCGTTTTTCCCCGCAGGGATGGGGCTTTTTCATGACCAGAATGTCGTTGATTTTGATGTCCATATTACCTCTTTGAGTGTGGATAGTGCAGAGTAGAGAGTGAAGAGACGGCGATAATAACTCCACTCTTCAATCTTCACCTTTCACTCTTATCCAATACTGCTTCGCGGCCTGTTCCATCTTATTATCAGCGTACTCGTAATAATGGGTTCCCACCAGCTCGTCGGGCAGATATTGCTGTCGAACCCAGTGATTTGGATAGTCGTGGGGATACAGATACCCCTGCTCCCGCTCCATGGTGTAGGAGTCCGCGTGGACGTTCTGCAAATGCCGGGGGAAATCCCCGGTTTTGCCCTTGCGCACGTCCGCCAGCGCCGCGTCCAGGGCGATATGTCCGGAATTGGACTTGGGGCTGGTGGCCATCAGCACGGCGGCATCTCCCAGCGGAATCCGGGCCTCCGGCATCCCCAGTTTCAGGGCCATGTCCACGCAGGCGTTGACGATGGGGATGATCTGGGGGTAAGCAAGGCCCACGTCCTCGGCGGCAATCACCATAAGCCGCCGACAGGCAGATGGCATCTGCCCCGCTTCCAGCAGCCGGGCCAGATAGTGGCAGGCCGCGTCCGGATCAGAGCCGCGAATGGACTTTTGCAGGGCGGACAGCAAATCGTAGTGGTTGTCCCCGTCACGGTCGGCCCGCAGGGCACTTTTTTGCGTAACAGCCTTCGCGTCCTCCATAGTCAGGGGCAGCACGCCGTTTTTCGGCTGCCCGGCGGAGAACAGCACCTCCACCGCATTCATGGCCTTGCGTAAATCCCCGCCGCAGGCCATGGCGATGTACTCCAATGCCCCATCCTCAGCTTCCGCTTTCAATGCCGTGCGGTTTTCCATGAAGGCAACCGCCCGGTGTACCGCTTTCAGCGCCGCTTCTGCCGAGATTTGCTTGAATTCAAACACGGTGGAGCGGCTCAAAATGGCGTTGAATACGTAGAAATAGGGATTTTCCGTGGTGGAGGCGATCAGGGTAATTTTGCCGTTTTCGATGTGCTCCAAAAGGGACTGCTGCTGCTTTTTGTTGAAGGACTGAATCTCGTCCAGGTAGAGCAGCACCCCGTTGGGAGCCATAAAGGTGTCCAGCTGGGCCACGATTTCCTTGATATCCGCCGTGGAGGCGGTGGTGGCGTTGAGCTTGTACAGGGTGCGGTTGGTCTGCTTGGCGATGATGTTGGCCACGGTGGTCTTTCCTGTGCCGCTGGGGCCGTAGAAGACCATGTTAGGGATGTTCCCGGAATCAATGAGCCGCCGCAGCACGGCGTTTGGCCCTAAAATATGCTCCTGACCGTAGACCTCGTCCAGTGTGGTGGGCCGCAGAAGATCGGCCAATGGCTGATACATGGACAGCCCTCCTTTTCATAAGCCTTCCCCTCTGGGGAAGGTGCTGAAGTAGCGCGCACTGGGGCGGATGAGGGAATACCGAATTGCGATTTCGCCCAAAGTGGGTGTAAGATACAAGCAGATACTGGGCCTCATCAGTCAAAAATCAAAGATTTTTGCCAGCTTCCCCGAAGGGGAAGCTTTAGAATGTTGCCACGTCCGGCTCGGCGGGCTGTGCCCCGGTGGTGACCTCCATGGCGGTGAGCACCGGGCCAAGCTCTCCCTTGTACAGGGGGTGCTTCTCGGCGGCTACCTTCGCCGTGACCATGACCCAATCACGGGATTTTAATTCTGCCGCTTTGGCGTACCGGCAGGGGATGCCGCAGAACTGGATATCCTCCACGCAGCAGGTCATGACGAACCGTCCGGGAGCGAACATACCATTTTTGTCCCGGCGGAGCATGGCAACCTGTCCCTTGAAGCGGACGGTTTTGCCGTCATACTTTTGCGGCTCCTCGGACACGTCCCGATAGAACAGGGCGTAATCCGCGTCCTTGATTTCAACAACAGGGGCATTGATATCGAAGGGCAGGGGGTCCTCAATCTCGTCAAATTCCGTACTGCCGTCGGTGTAATCGTAGAGAATGTCGATGCGGCGGGAGGCGGCCCGGGCCAGCTTGTGGTAGGGCATCACGTCTGCGCCCCGTTCCAGCCGGTTGAACACCACCATCTGGGCGCCCACCAGCTTGTCCATCACCAGATTGCGCATATTGGCGTTGAAGGCCATGATGGTGGTGGAATCGGCGAACATGACCTCCTGGGCTACCACCCAGCCCTCGGGGAAGCGCATATATAGGTCACCCACCTGCTGCATGCCGTTCAGCTCGGCAACCACCCGCTCGGCCTTGTACTTTTTCTGCAGGGCCTGAAGCTGTTTCGTGGTTACGGTCTGCTGATCCAGAACCTCGATATAGACGTTCTTGTGGGGATAGGTGGACAGGTCGTACTCCTCCTCGCCCTCCTCAAAGAGCAGCAGCAGCGTCCTTTCACCGGCGTTGAACCGCTCGTCCTCCAAGGTCTCCTGAATGAATTTCGTCTTGCCGGAATCCAAAAATCCGGTGAAGGCGTATACGGGAATTTCCTGCATGGCTTACACCCCGAACAGTTCTTCGATTCCGTGCTGATCCAGCTTGGAGCCGATGACGCACAGCTTGCCGGTGATGTCGGCGGAGCCGGTGCGGACATTGTACTCTTCGGGCACATAGTCAAAGTGAATCCAGCTGCCGTCCGCAGCGGGCAGAATGCCCTTGGCCCGGAGAATCATGCCGTACTTGCCGGAATCCAGCGCGTGCAGGGCGTTTTCAATGGTGGCTTTGTCAAACTTCTTGGCAGTCTCCACGCCCCAGGAGGTGAACACCTCGTCGGCGTCGTGGTCGTGGTGATGATGGTGATGCTCATGATCATGATCGTGGCAGCCGCAGGTGCAGTGCTCGTCATGCTCATGCTCCTCATGGTGATGATGATGGTGCTCGTGGTCTTCGTCGTCCTCGTCGTGATGGTGATGATGGTCGTGATCGTGACCGCAGCAGCAATCGTCGTCATCCTCGTCGTGGTCGTGATGATGGTGGTGATGCTCATGCTCCTGCACCAGCTGGGCAAGCTCGTTTGCCAGGGTGGACTGGCCCTCCATGGCGGCGGTGAGCTGCTCGCCGGTGAGCTGACCCCAGGGGGTGGTGACGATGACGGCCTTGTCGTTGTGCTCCCGCAGCAGGGCGACGGCAGCGTCCAGCTTGGCCTGGGGGATGGAGTCGGTGCGGGACAGGATGATGGTGGAGGCGGTCTCGATCTGGTTGTTGTAGAACTCGCCGAAGTTCTTCATATACACCTTAACCTTGCCGGCGTCCACCACGGCCACGGTGTAGCCCAGCGTGACCTCAGCGTTCATGACCTTCTTCACCGCGCCGATGACGTCGGACAGCTTGCCCACGCCGGAGGGCTCGATGAGGATGCGGTCGGGGTTATATTCCGCGATGACCTTGGTCAGAGCCTTGCCGAAGTCGCCCCCCAGAGAGCAGC
>CAMGCA010000019.1 GCA_946011705.1 uncultured Clostridia bacterium
CCCCGCGGGCCTACCCCCCCGGCGGGGCCGCGCCCCCTGCTGTTTCCTCACCGGCCTCCCTCAGCTCACGTCGCTGTTGGCGGCTGGTGGTGTAGTCGGCAGCCGGCCCGAAGAGGGCGCGCAATTTCTCCTGCCCGACGGTTTTGTTGAGACTGCGCATTTGCAGGGACTGCGCCTTCGTCATGGGGAAGCCATAGAAGTGGCAGGCCTCCATCCAGAACCGGGAGTACAGGCACTCCGTGTCCAGAATTACGCCGTCCACGTCAAATAGTACACCCCGGACGGGGGATTTCTCTTTATATAGGGTCAGCATATCGTACCTCCTGATAAAATGCCTTCCCCTTTGGGGAAGGTGGCACGGCGAAGCCGTGACGGATGAGGGAGATGACTTTATTCTCGGCGGTAAGCGGTGAATTGTCAACTCTTTTTTTGAAATTTTCCTAGGAATTTTGATACATATTTGCTATGATATACCGAAGAGGTGAGACCCATGGAGGAAAAGGAAGAATTGGAGCGGCAGGAGGGCTATGAACCCCGACCTGCGTGGCAGGTCTGGGGCGCGCGGATTGGCCTTGTGCTGTTTATCCTGTTCGTCATTTGGCAGATTATGAGCATTGCCGGAGGGGGGCTGTGATGCGGATTCTGGGAATCGACCCGGGCTACGGCATCACCGGCTTCGGCCTCATCGAGGCCCAGCGGGGGCAGTATCAGCTTCTCAACTGCGGCGCCATCACCACACCGCCGAACACAGAATTCGCGTGGCGGCTGGAAGTGATTTACAACGACATGACAGAGCTTCTGCGGGTGTCCCCGCCGGCAGCGGTGGCCAGTGCGGAGCGGTTCATTGGCCCCAACCACGGGCATCAACGTGGCCCAGAGCCGGGGCGTGATTCTGCTGGCGGTGCGGCAGGCCGGGGTGCCTGTTTTTGAGTATAAGCCCATGCAGGTCAAGCAGGCGGTGGTGGGCTACGGCAATGCCACCAAGCATCAGGTGCAGGACATGACGAAACGGCTGCTGGGCCTGGGCGCCGTGCCAAAGCCTGATGACGCGGCGGACGCCGTGGCCATTGCCCTGTGCCACGCCCGGTCCAGCACGTCGCTGCTTGCTCAGGCGCAGCGGCAATAACATGACATATTGGAGGTTTTCCCAATGCTATATTACGTTTCCGGGCCGGTGACGGTTTTGGAGCCGGGGCTGGCGGTGATCGACTGCGGCGGCGTGGGCTACGGCTGCCGGATTACCGCCTATACCGCAGGACAATTAAAGCTGAACCAGAGCGCAAAGCTCTATGTTACCGAGTCCATCCGGGAGGACGCTTTTGATTTGTACGGCTTTTCCAGCCGGGAGGAGCAGCGGTGCTATGAGCTGCTGACCTCTGTCAACGGCGTCGGCCCCAAGGCCGCCATGGCGATTCTCTCCGCCGGAGGCCCCCAGAATTTTACTCTGGCCGTCATGACCGGTGATGAGAAAATGCTCACCGCCGCTCAGGGTATCGGCAAGAAGATTGCCCAGCGGATTATTCTGGAATTGAAGGACAAAATCGGCGGCGGGGGCATGGAGCTGGACTTCTCCGCAGGGAATACCGCCGTCGCGCCGGTGCAGCAGGGGAGCAGCGCGGCGCTTGCCCACGCGGCATTGCAGGAGTTGGGCTATTCTCCCGCCGAGATCAGCGCGGCCCTGAAGGGCGTAGACCCCAATGCCACTACTGAGGAAATGGTGCGCCATGCCCTCAGAGCCATGGTCATGAAGGGCTGAGCACATTTTTTAGATACAAGATACTAGATACTAGATATCAAGGTAACCTTGGGAAGCTCTGATTTCAGAACTGCACGGATGGGGCAAAAGAACGGCCTGCCAGCCGCATACGACTTAATCAGAGTTTCCCTTGTACAATCAGAGAAAATATCTTCTGTCTTATATCTTGTATCTAGTATCTTGTATCTCGTATCTTGTATCTTACGCCGAGGTGTATTATGAGTTTAGAGTTTTCCCAAGAATTAGACAGCCCCATCATTTCCCCCACCTTCGCGCCCCAGGACGCGGGGGAGATCGGCCTGCGGCCCAAGCTGCTGGCGGACTATACCGGGCAGGAGAAGGCAAAGAGTAACCTTTCCGTCTATATTGAAGCCGCCCGCCGCCGCAATGAGCCGTTGGACCACACTCTGCTCTACGGCCCTCCGGGGCTGGGCAAGACCACCCTGGCGGGCGTTATCGCCAACGAGATGGGGGCGGGCATCCGGGTCACCTCCGGCCCCGCCATCGAAAAGCCCGGAGACTTAGCGGCGCTGCTGACCAATCTGAATCCCGGGGATATCCTGTTTATCGATGAAATCCACCGCCTGAATCGGGTGGTGGAGGAGATTCTGTACCCGGCCATGGAGGATTTTGCCATCGACATCATCGTGGGCAAGGGCCCCAGCGCCAACTCTATCCGCCTGGATCTGCCCAAATTCACGCTGGTGGGAGCCACCACCCGTGCAGGCCAGCTGTCCGCACCTTTGCGGGACCGGTTCGGCGTGAATCTGCGGCTGGAGCTGTACACCCCGCAGGAGCTGGCGAAAATTGTCACCCGTTCCGCCACCATTCTGGGAATGCCCATCGAGGAGGCCGGCGCCATGGAGATCGCCTCCCGGAGCCGGGGCACCCCCCGAATCGCCAACCGTTTTCTGCGGCGGGTCCGGGACTTTGCCGAGGTCATGGGCGACGGCGTGATTACGAAGGAAGCTGCCGATCTGGCGCTGAAGCGGCTGGAAGTGGACGAATTGGGCCTTGACAACATTGACCGCCGGATGCTCACCGCCATCATCCAGAACTATGGCGGCGGCCCGGTTGGTCTGGAAACCCTTGCCGCCACCATCGGCGAGGAGGCGGTGACGCTGGAGGATGTGTACGAGCCGTACCTCATGCAGCTGGGCTTCCTGACCCGCACCCCCCGGGGCCGCTGCGTCACGGCCCTGGCCTATGACCATCTGCACATTCCCTACGAGGGACAGGCACAGTTTTCCATTTAGCTGAAAACCAACGATGAAAGTTGCATAAATCAGAAAAATTCGGGGAAAATTTTTTTATTAAGGATTGACAAAATGACCCCATGTGTGTATAATCCCTCTTGTGGCAGAGTTTGCCATCTATAATCTATGACCCTGCGTTATATCATTTTCTGGTGGAATTTCACGGGGCAACAACAAACCGAAGAGAGGTATTTTTCATGTACGAAGACAAGACTTTAGTTTGCAAAGAGTGCGGCAACGAGTTCGTGTTCACCGCCGGTGAGCAGGAGTTCTACGCAGAGCGCGGCTTCCAGAACGAGCCCCAGCGCTGCAAGGCCTGCCGTGACGCTCGCAAGAACGCTACCCGTGCTCCCCGTGAGTTCTTCACCGCTACCTGCGCCCGTTGCGGCGGCGAGGCCAAGGTGCCTTTCCAGCCCAAGACTGACCGCCCCGTGTTCTGCAGCGAGTGCTTCGCTCAGATGCGCGCCAACGGCTAAGCCTGAAAATGTACAGATAAACAACAGGGTCGGATTTCCGGCCCTGTTGTTTTTCAATTTCGTATTTTATTCTCCATCCGCACGGAGTGGATGACCGGGGGCTTGGGGTCCGCCGCTTCCCAGGAAAGCGGCTTTTTTTCGTCCTCTTTCATCTTACGTCACCTCGAAGGTAGTATGTGCGCAGGCGGTTCCGCTCATGCAAATGGGAAATAATTGTAAACATTTTACAGAACCACTTGAACAATTTCGTAAGACCTGCTAATATGTAGCTTGCTACATAATTCTGGGGGTGATTACACTGTGTGTACATTACGGACACCTGGTGCGGATTCTGCACTGGTGCTGTGATCAGACCATGACGGAAGCGTTGAACAATATGGGCCTGACCGCGTCTCAGGGGCGGCTCATGGCCTTTTTGGCCCACAGGGGAGAGCAGCCCACCTACGCCAAGGACGTGGAGGCAGAGTTTCATCTGTCTCATCCCACTGTGTCAGGCCTGTTGTCCCGTTTGGAGCAAAAGGACTTTCTGGAACTGAAAACCGATCCCAATGACCGCCGCAGCAAGCGCATCGTCATTTCCGAAAAGGGAATGGCGTGTCACGAGCGGATGCACGCGGCGATCAGGGAAAACGAAAGCCGCATCGTTCAGGGCTTTTCGGAGGAAGAAAAGGCGCAGTTTGCATGTCTTTTGCAGCGTGCCATCGACAATGTCTGCCCGGAAAATGGGCAATCAAAAAAGGAGGAACCGAACGCATGATAAAACCCCTTGCCCGGTGTATCCGGGAATACAAATGGCCGACGATTCTGGCCCCGGTTTGCATGATCGGCGAGGTTTACATGGAAACCAAGATCCCGCTGGTGCTTGCCAAGGTTGTGGACGAAGGTGTCAGTGTAGGCGACATGGGTGCGGTGGTGAGTAACGGCGGCCTGCTGGTGCTCTACGCCCTGATTTCCCTTATTTTCGGCATTGCCTCGGCGGTGCTGGCATCCTACGCCGCCACCGGCTTTGCCCGGAACCTGCGGCACGATATGTATTACAAGGTGCAGGATTTTGACTTTGCCAACATCGACAAATTTTCCACGGCATCTATCGTCACCCGTCTGACCTCGGACGTGGCAAATATCCAGATGACCTTCCAGATGATGATCCGTATGGCCATCCGCTGCCCCATGATGCTGATTCTGGCAACAACCAACGCCTTCTCCGTCAGCCCCCGGCTCTGCATCATCTACTGTGTGGTGCTGCCGCTGATGGGACTGGGACTGTTTATCCTGATCCGCATTGTCTTCCCCATCTTTGACCGGGTGTTCAAGACCTACGATAAGCTCAACAACGTGGTGCAGGAAAATGTCCACGGCATCCGGGTGGTCAAGTCCTTCGTCCGGGAGGATCGGGAGACCGACAAATTCTCCGCTGTGTCCGAGAGCATTTACAAGGATATCTGCAAGGCAGAGCAGACCATGGCCTTTGGCAATCCCCTGATGCAGTTTGCGGTGTACACCTGTATTCTGGTGATCTCCTATGTGGGCGCCGCCATGGTGGTGGCTTCCGGCAACAATGCCGCTATAGGCCTGACCACCGGTCAGCTGACCTCCATGTTTACCTTTACCACCCAGATCCTCAGCTCTCTCATGATGCTGTCCATGGTGTTCGTCATGGTCACCATGTCCCGGGCACCTATGCGTCGAACCACCGAGATTTTGATGGAACAGCCGGAGCTTAGTAATCACGAAAACCCCGTGGAAACTGTGAAAGATGGCTCTGTGGACTTTGAAAATGTGTCCTTCCGCTATTCCAAGACCGCCGACAGGGCGGCTCTGGAGCATATCAATCTGCACATTGCTTCCGGCATGACCGTGGGCATCCTGGGCGGCACCGGCTCCAGCAAATCCACCCTGGTGCAGCTGATTCCCAGACTCTACGACGTCACCGAGGGCAGCATCCGGGTCGGCGGCGTGGATGTCCGGGACTATGACGTTAGGCGGCTGCGGGATGCGGTGTCCATGGTCTTGCAGAAAAACGTGCTGTTCTCCGGCACCATCCGGGACAATCTGCGCTGGGGCAATCCCAACGCCACCGATGAGGAAATGGTTCACGCCTGTCAGATTGCCTGCGCCGATGAATTCATCCGCTCCTTCCCCGACGGCTACGACACCCACATTGAGCAGGGCGGCACCACCGTCTCCGGCGGACAGAAGCAGCGGCTGTGCATTGCCCGTGCTCTGCTGAAAAAGCCGAAGATTCTGATTCTGGACGACTCCACCTCCGCCGTGGATACCCGCACCGACGCTTCCATCCGGCAGGCGCTGGTGGGGGAGATTCCCGAAACCACCAAGATCATCATTGCCCAGCGAATCGCCTCCGTGCAGGAGTGCGACCTGATTCTGGTCATGGACGGCGGCAGAATCGTGGCCCAGGGCAAGCATGACGAACTGCTGAAAACCAGCGATATCTACCGCGAGGTCTACGAATCCCAGACGAAAGGAGCGATGGAATAATGCCTCCTGTCAAAATGCGCGGCGACGGCCGCATGGCGAAAAAGCCCAAGCAGACCCTTTCCCGGCTGCTGTCCTATATGCTCAAATACAAGGGCACCCTGATCGTGGTGGGCCTGTGCGTGGTGTTCAGCGCCGTGGCCCAGGCTGCCAGCTCCGCCTCTCTGGGAACCCTGGTAGACGACTATATCACCCCCACGCTGGGGCAGACCAACGCGGATTTTGGGCCGCTGCTGAAATTTCTGACCATGATGGCCTGCATCTATTTCGTGGGCATGGTGTCCTCGTTCCTCATGAATTTCCTGATGGTGAAGGTCAGCCAGGGCACCCAGAAGAGCATCCGGGATCAGATGTTCACCCATATGCAGACCCTTCCCATCCGCTACTTTGACACCCACACTGCCGGCGATATCATGAGCCGCTACACCAGCGATATCGATACTCTTCGCCAGATGATCTCCCAGGCTATCCCCCAGTGTGCGTCTTCCGTGGTGACGCTGGTGGTGGTGCTGGTGACGATGCTGATTACCTCGCCGATTCTGACGGTTTTGCAGTTGATTACCGTGCTGGCCATCGTCTTTGCTACCAAGGTCATTGCGGGAAAATCCGCTAAATTCTTCATCGGCCAGCAGCGCTCTCTGGGCGCGGTCAACGGCTATGTGGAGGAAATGATCAACGGCCAGCGGGTCGTCAAGGTCTTCACCCATGAGGATACCTGCAAGAAAGAGTTTGATCAGCTGAACGAAAAGCTGCGGGGGGATGCCTACCTTGCCGGGGCTTACTCCAACGCCATGGGCCCCCTCAACAACAATCTGGGCTATGCCCAGTACGCGATTCTCGCCATCGTCGGCGGCCTGCTCACGGTATTCTCCGGCGGAAAGCTGCTCACCGTGGGCAAGCTCATCAGCTTCCTGACCCTGTCCCGTTCCTTCAATATGCCCATCTCCCAGGTGTCCAACCAGATCAATGCCATCGTCATGGCGCTGGCTGGTGCGGAGCGTATCTTTGAGCTGATGGACGAGGAACCGGAACAGGACGAGGGCTATGTCCGGCTGGTCAACGCGGAAATTGATGAAAACGGCAACATTACCGAGTCCGACAAGCGCACCGGCCGCTGGGCCTGGAAGCATCCCCACAAGGCGGACGGTACCGTGACCTATACCGAGCTGAAGGGCGATATCACCATGTTTAACGTGGACTTCGGCTATGTGCCGGAGAAGACGGTGCTGCACGATGTGACCCTGTACGCCCATCCCGGCGAGAAAATCGCCTTTGTAGGCGCCACCGGCGCGGGCAAGACCACCATTACGAACCTCATTAACCGATTCTACGACATTGCCGACGGCAAAATCCGCTACGACAACATCAACATCAACAAGATTGCCAAGCCCGATCTGCGCCGTTCTCTGGGTGTGGTTTTGCAGGAGACCAATCTGTTCACCGGCACGGTGATGGACAACATCCGCTACGGTAAATTGGATGCCACCGATGAGGAGTGCGTCAAGGCGGCGAAGCTGGCAAACGCCCACGATTTCATCACCCGCCTGCCTCAGGGCTAACAGACGGTGCTCACAGGCTACGCTGCCAGCCTGTCTCAGGGCCAGCGGCAGCTGATTGCCATTGCCCGGGCGGCGGTAGCCGACCCTCCCGTAATGATTCTGGACGAGGCCACCTCCTCCATCGATACCCGGACGGAAAAGCTGGTGCAGGACGGCATGGACGCTCTGATGCACGGCAGAACCGTGTTCGTCATTGCCCACCGCTTAAGCACCATCCGCAATTCCGACTGCATCATGGTGCTGGATCAGGGCAGGATTATCGAGCGGGGCAGCCACGACGAGCTGATTGCCCAGAAGGGCACCTACTACCGGCTGTATACCGGAGCCTTTGAACTGGAATAAGGTTAAAGAATGTCATTGCGAACCAGTGACCGACGTCACTGGTGTGGCAATCCGCATCCTCCTTAAAATGTTCAGATTACTGACATTTTTATGGAAAACGGATTCCCACGCCAGTGTGCGCACTGGCTCGGAATGACATATTCTTTTTTGAAAAACGTCTTGACAACGGCGGTGATCTGTGATATACCTATAACAGATGAACAAGTGCTCATATGTACAGAAAAATGAAAGGGGTATTCATCATGAAAAAGACCTACAAAATCGAAGTTGACTGCGCCAACTGCGCAAACCTCATGGAGCAGGCCGCAAAGAAGGTCGCGGGAGTCGCCGACTGCACCGTAAACTACATGGCTCTGAAGATGATCGTCACCTTTGCGGAGGGTGCAAGTCCTGCCGAAGTGATGGCCAATGTGCTGAAGGCATGCCGCAAGGTGGAGCCGGACTGCGAAATTGAGTTTTAAGAGTGGAGAGTGAAGAGTGGAGAGTGAATAGTTTTTCGACTTATATTAGAATTCATCGCCGAAGGCGATACCATCACTCCACACTCCACACTTCACGCTCTCTCGGGGGGTCATACTATGTCAAACAAACAAAAAAAGCTGCTCAGGCGGATTATAACGGCGGCGGTGCTGCTGGCTGCGCTGGGGCTGGGAAAGAATCTGCTTCCCTTTGGGGAGCCGGTGCGCACTGCGGTACTGTTTGCGCTGTATCTGATTCCTTACTATATAATAGGCCACGACATTCTGGCTAAGGCCTGGAGGGGTGTCCGCAACGGCCGGGTGCTGGACGAGTGCTTTCTGATGGCCATTGCCACGGTGGGCGCTTTCGCCATTGCCCTGCTGGAGCAAAGCGGAGAGTTTGCCGAGGCGGTGGCGGTGATGCTGTTTTTCCAGACCGGCGAGCTGTTTGAGAGCTACGCCGTGGGCAAGAGCCGTAAGAATATCAGCCAGCTGATGGATATCCGACCGGACTACGCCAATGTGGAAGTGGACGGGAAGCTGACGCAGGTTGACCCCGATGAAGTGGAGGTCGGAACCGTCATTGTGGTGCGCCCCGGTGAGAAGGTGCCCATCGACGGCGTGGTGGAGGAGGGCCAGTCCAGCCTCAACACCAGCGCCCTCACCGGCGAGAGTATGCCCCGGGAGATTGGGGCAGGGGACAGCGTCATCAGCGGCTGCATCAACTTAAGCGGCGTGCTGAAAATCCGCACCACTACGGAATTCGGCCAGTCCACCGTGTCGAAAATTCTGGAGCTTGTGGAAAACGCCAGCTCCCGCAAGAGTAAATCCGAGGATTTTATCAGCAAATTCGCCAGGGTTTACACCCCGGCGGTCTGCTCCTGCGCGCTGGCGCTGGCGGTGCTGCCGCCCATTGTCCAACTGCTGTTGGGCTACAGCGGCCCGATTCTGACCCTCGTGACCGACTGGCTGTACCGGGCCCTGACCTTCCTGGTCATCAGCTGTCCCTGCGCCCTGGTCATCAGCATCCCCCTGAGCTTCTTCGCGGGCATCGGCGGAGCCAGCAATCAGGGAATCTTAGTCAAGGGCAGCAATTATTTGGAAACCCTGTCCCAGACCACCTGCGTGGTGTTTGACAAAACCGGCACCCTGACAAAGGGTGTGTTCGCGGTCAGCCAAATCCACAACGTGGTGGGTACTCCGGAGAAGCTGCTGGAATACGCGGCCTATGCCGAAAGCGCGTCCTCGCATCCCATTGCCCGCAGCATTCTCAAGGCTTATGACAAGCCTCTGGAACCGGGCCGGGTGACGGACATTCAGGAATTGAGCGGCCACGGCATCACGGCAAAGGTGGACGGTGCTCTCATCGCGGCGGGCAACGAGAAGCTGATGAAGTCTCTGAATATCGCGGCAGGGCCGGTGAACGCGGTGGGCACTGTGGTGCACATGGCGGTGGATGGCACTTATGCCGGATATATCGTGGTATCCGACACCGTGAAGGACACGGCGAAGCAGGCGGTTGCCGCTCTGAAAAGAGCCGGCGTAAAGAAGACGGTGATGCTCACCGGCGATGCTGCCCCTGTTGCACAGGCTGTGGCGAAGGAATTGGGCATTGACGAATATTACAGCGAGCTGCTGCCCGGTGACAAGGTGGCCAAGGTGGAAGAAATTCTCGCCGCCAAGGGCGATCAGGAAAAGCTGGCCTTTGTGGGCGACGGCATCAACGACGCCCCGGTGCTGGCCCGGGCGGATATCGGCATCGCCATGGGCGCCATGGGCTCTGATGCGGCCATCGAGGCGGCGGACGTGGTGCTCATGGACGACAACCCCCTGAAAATCGCCAAGGCGATCAAAATCTCCCGGAAATGCCTGGCCATTGTCAAGCAGAATATCTGGTTTGCCATTGGCGTGAAGGCCATCTGCCTGATTCTGGGCGCGGTGGGTCTGGGAAATATGTGGCTGGCCATCCTGGCGGATGTGGGCGTCATGATTCTGGCGGTTCTCAACGCCATCCGGGCGCTGTTTGTAAAGAATTTATAGGAAAAAGAGCGGGGCGACCCGCTCTTTTTCAGTGTGGGGAGTGGATGCTTCGCGTGTCATTCCGAGCAAGCGAAGCGCGTCGAGGAATCTACGCATTTCGTCCAGTCCGGCGGTCAAATCGGTGCGAAGATCCTTCGACTCGCTTTGCTCGCTCAGGATGACACAACGGGTGATCCATCGCTGACACGCCGTTCTCACTAATGCAGACCCAGTCGGATATCATCGACGCCCCTGTCCAGCGGCCCAAATGCGTAGAAACCACTGCTATGGGCGCGGCGTATCTGGCGGGCCTTGCGGTGGGGTACTGGAAGGATCGGGAGGATGTGCGCAAAAACTGGGCCATCGAGCGCACCGTTTCCCCGTGCATTTCCGGCGAACAGCGGGAAAAACGCCTGCACGGCTGGAATAAGGCCGTCAAATGCGCCCTGGGCTGGGCTGAAGAATAGAGAAAAAGAGTGGAGAGTGAAGAGTGGAGAGACAGGCGCTGTCTTTGACACTGAACTCTCCACTCTTAACTCTTCACTCTGAAATCGTTCCTCCGCCGACCACTACATCCCCGTCATACAGCACCACGGCCTGTCCCGGGGTGACGGCCCGCTGGGGCTGGTCAAATTCTACCCTCGCGAAGCCATTTTCCTCCGGGTAAACCGTCGCCGCCTGCTCGAACTGGCTGTGCCGGGTTTTGGCGGTGACCCGCATGGGCTGGGTCAGCTCCGGGAAGGGATACCAGTTCCAGTCGTTGGCCCGCAGGGAAGGGGAGATGAGGGCGGGATTCGGGCCCACGGTGACGGTGTTTTTTGCCATATCCTTGGCGCAGACGTACACCGGCTCTCCCATGGCGAGGCCCCGCCCCTTGCGCTGGCCCTTTGTGGAGCAGGCCGCGCCCCGGTGACGGCCCACCACTTGCCCCTGAAGATTCAGAAAATCTCCCTCCGGAAATACCTTTCCGGTGTAGCGCTGCAAAAACGCTCCGTAATCTCCGTCAGGCACAAAGCAGATATCCTGACTGTCCCGCTTCCGGGCATTGACGAAGCCGTTTTCCGCAGCGATTTCCCGAACCTGCGTTTTGGTCAGGTCACCCAGCGGGAACTGGATATGGGAAAGCTGCTCCTGATTGAGGCAGGCCAGAAAATAGGTCTGATCCTTGGCGGAATCCGCAGCCTTATATAATAGGTATCTTCCGTTTTCCTGCCGGATGCGGGCGTAGTGCCCGGACGCCACCCAATGGCAGCCCAGCTCCTGCGCCCGGCGGAGAAGCCGGTCAAATTTCAGATACCGGTTGCAGTCGATGCAGGGATTGGGGGTCAGGCCCTGCTCATAGCTGGACACGAATTTCTGAATCACCTGCCGGTCAAAATCCTCGGTGAAATTGAAGGTATAGTGCCGGATGCCCAGCCGCGTGGCAACCGCCCGGGCGTCCTCCACATCGTCCAGAGAGCAGCAGGTGCTCTCCTCGGTGGGGCTGTCGTAGAGCCGCATGGTGACACCGGTGCAGTCGTAGCCCTGCCGCAGCATCAGGTACGCCGCCACGGAGCTGTCCACGCCGCCGCTCATGCCCACAAGGGCCTTGTTGTTTTCCATAGAGCCTTCCTCCTGAAGAGTTTCATTGAGTATAGCAGTACCGAAAATGAAAGTCAAGACCAGGCGCAGTTAGGAGTGAGGAGTTAGGAGTTAAAGGTTACACATTACACTCCACACTCCACACGCACCGAACGGTTACAATATTTTTCCCTGATTTTGCGCGATTGTCCCGGATTGTGACAAAATTCGCCCTGTTTTTGTGGTACACTGGGAGTGGTTACAGTATAAGGAAAAATATTGTAACAAAAATGTAATTATTTTCAAAAAGGTATTGCAATTTGTAAACGGGTCTGTTATAATACCGTTACTTACATAAGAAAAAAAGGAGTAAGAGCTTATGAAGAAGAGATTCGTGTGCGCGTTGCTGGCTCTCGTTCTGCTGGTTGGCCTGGTGCCTGTCACCGCCGCCGCGGCTGAGAATAAGATCAGTGAGGCTGCTATTACGGTATTGAAGCAGTTAACGACTTTTAAGGATACTTGCTATTATGTGACCGGCTCTGAGTTCCGCACCGGCTACGGCACTGTGTGTAAGGAGAAGCATCACTTCAATACCACAGGTCAGCCTCAGGATACGGATAAGAACGTACATACCATCACCCAGAAGCAGGCGGATACCGCTCTGCGTGCCTATCTGACCGAGCTGGACAAGCAGGTTAACAGCTTTGCTGCCAAGAATAACCTGACGCTTACCCAGAATCAGCATGACGCGCTGGTGGTCTATACCCATGGCGCGGGCACTGCGTGGCTCAGCGGCACCGGCGCACTGAAGAGCGCCATCGTCAGCAAGGCCAGCACCAATGAGCTGCTGAACGTCATGAGCAGCCTGAAGGACGGCCAGTATGCCCGCCATCAGGTGGAGGTCAATATGTATGTGAATGGCGTTTACTCCAATGTCATTCCCACTCAGTATAAGACCGTCAAGTACGATGTGAATACCGACGACCCCAACGCGAAGATCGCCGCTGGCAACGGTTCCACCTACAGCATGCGGTTTGACGCCTCCAAGACCATCAGCCACGTTACCGCCTCCCGTCCCGGCTATAAGTTCCTGGGATGGTATACCGAGCCCTTCGACGGCCGGCTGATGCCCAAGCTGAATGTGGCCTGTGTGGATGATAGCATCAATCCCCGCGAGAATGGCCAGTACACCCTGTATGCCTACTGGCAGGATACCAGCGATACCCACGGTGTCGCCGTAGTTTACCCGATGCTGGCCAGCGACCTGCTGTCCACCACTGTCTACGCTAGACCGGAGGATGGCTCCGACGCCATGAAGGACAGCAACGGCCAGACGGTTACCGTCAGCGGTTCCATTGAGATTACCCAGGACTATCTGGACGATAAGGGCGTTAGATGGGGCTTCGTGAGCGCCAAGAATGGTTGGGTCAAGATTGGCGTGGCCGTGGAGGATGCTTACGCTGATAACGTGATCGCCACCGCCACCGTGAACTACAACGGCTATCTGAACGTCCGCAACGGCGCGGGCACCGACTACAAAATTGTCGGCGCTCTGGTTAAGAATGATACTGTCAAGATTTATGAGATCAAGACCGTCAACGGTCACCGCTGGGGCCGTTCCGATGCCGGTTGGATTTGCCTGACCTACACCAACCTGGTGATGCTGGACGGCAGGACCGTCTCTGATGCGGGTGTAGCCGCCTATGCCTTCACCGGCAGCGTGAGCAAGAATGTGACCGCCTACACCGCCGCAGGCGATTCCTCCCAGAAGGTTGCTTTTAAGGATGCCAAGGGCAATGTATACGACAATATTCCCGAAGGCTCCAGCATCACCATCACCAATCTGGCTGTTGCCTCCTACGGCAGCGGCAAGGCTACCTGGGCGAAGGCAACCTGGAGAAATACCGAAAAGGACAAGAACAACAATACGATTTCTGTTAACAGAAACGCCTGGATTCCCATTTCTGACGCGGGCGCGGCTCTGGGCGATGATGAGTGGTACAATGTTTCTCTGGATCCCGTGAAGTACACGGTTGTCAGCGATACCACCAGTGTCAGAAAGAATGCCGGCGATGCCGCTGAGCTGTCCTTCACCATGAACAAGGGCGTGGAAGTGGAAGTCAACAAGATTCGTCTGGTTGGCGAGAACATCTGGGGCAAGATTACGGTTCTGGATACCGTCCTGGCTGGCAAGGTTGGCACCGCCACCGGCTGGATCAACCTGGCTAGCAAGTATGTCAAG
>CAMGCA010000020.1 GCA_946011705.1 uncultured Clostridia bacterium
TAGTACTGAGCCTGCGCGGGGGTCAGGAGGGACACGGGAGGCAGCACGCCGAAGGCGTCGGCAGACAGGAAGATTACGTTCTTGGCAGCGGGAGCCGCGGAAACGGGACGAACGATGTTCTCGATGTGGCTGATGGGGTAGGACACACGGGTGTTCTCGGTGACGGACTTGTCGGCGAAGTCGATAGCGCCGTCAGCGGCCACGGTGACGTTCTCCAGCAGAGCGTTGCGCTTGATGGCGTTGTAGATATCCGGCTCGGACTCCTTGTCCAGGCCGATGACCTTGGCGTAGCAGCCGCCCTCGAAGTTGAACACGCCGTTGTCGTCCCAGCCGTGCTCGTCGTCGCCGATCAGCAGACGCTTGGGATCGGTGGACAGGGTGGTCTTGCCGGTGCCGGACAGGCCGAAGAACAGAGCGGTGTTCTTGCCCTCCTTGTCGGTGTTGGCGGAGCAGTGCATGGAAGCGATGCCCTTCAGGGGCAGGTAGTAGTTCATCATGGAGAACATACCCTTCTTCATCTCGCCGCCGTACCAGGTGTTCAGGATGACCTGCTCACGGGAGGTGATGTTGAAGGCCACGCAGGTGCTGGAGTTCAGGCCCAGCTCCTTATAGTTCTCCACAGCGGCCTTGGAGGCGTTGTAGACAACGAAGTCAGGCTCGAAGGTCTTCAGCTCCTCCTCGGAAGGAACGATGAACATATTCTTGATGAAGTGAGCCTGCCATGCCACCTCCACGATGAACCGGACGTTCATGCGAGTGTCGGCGTTGGCGCCGCAGAAGGCGTCCACAACGTACAGCTTCTTGTTAGACAGCTCCTTCATGGCCAGATTCTTGACGGTAGCCCAGACGGACTCGCTCATGGGGTGGTTGTCGTTCTTGAACTCGTCGGAGGTCCACCACACGGTGTCCTTGGAGTTGGCGTCCATGACGATGTACTTATCTTTGGGAGAGCGGCCGGTGTAAACGCCGGTCATCACGTTGACAGCGCCCAGCTCGGTGAGCTGGCCCTTCTCGTAGCCTTCCAGGGTGGGGTCCATCTCAGCCTCGAACAGAGCCTCATAGGAGGGATTGTGGACAATCTCGGTAACGCCGGTGATGCCATACTTGCTCAGATCGATCATTGCAATAACCTCTTTCATTATAATATATACGGGATGCGTTGCTGAACTTCCGGGGATTCCCGTTTTTTCAACATGGTATCCCAATGCTTGCGATTCTATCTTACACTATCGATAAAAGAAAATCAATATCCAATTCTGTAAAAAAATTATGGACAGGATAGGTTTTTTTGTATATCCTGCGGATCCGGTTTGGTTGGCAAAAATAGAGTTGATTTCTGCAAAATCCCGATCAGAAGGAAACCTCGCCGTCGTGGGACATGAGGCTGACGGACCGGACGCCTTCCAGCACGTTCACAGCCTTCACCAGCTCCGCGCCCTGGGCAGTCCGCAGCTCCAGCACCAGATCCACCGCTCCGGCGGTGACGTTTCTGGACTTGACGCTGTAGCGCTTGGCAAACCCTGCCACCGCGGCGCAGACTCGCTCCTCGGCATCCAGACCGTCGGCGTTCACCACCAGAATCATGGGGGCTTTGGCCACGGGCAGCTTCTCCAGCAGCAGGATGCCCACCGTCAGACCCACGGACAGGATCACCGCGATCTGGGCCATTCCGGCGCCGCAGATGATGCCCACGCTGATGGACCAGAACAGGAACATGAGGTCCAGCGGATCCTTGATGGCGGTACGGAACCGGACGATGGACAGGGCGCCCACCATGCCCAGGGAGATCACCACGCTGGACTGCATGGTGAGGATCAGGGCGGCGGTGATCAGAGCCACGCCCACCAGGGCGATGCCGAAATTTCTGGAATAGAAGGTCTTGCGGGTCATGATCCGGTAGACGAAGAAGATGTACAGTGCCAGTACGGCGGCAATGCCCAGGGCGGCCAGGATCACCCGTCCGGTTAGCTCCGCGGTGGCGAAGCCCTCCAGAAATGATTTCTTAAAAATGTCCTTAAAACTAATATTTTTCTCCGTATCTGGTGTATTTTCTGCACAGGTAATATTTGGAAAACGCGGTTTGGCTCAGATCGTTCAGGGACAGGCTGCGGTAGATATGATCCGGGAGGAATTCATCGTATTTCACTTCCAGCAGCTGCTGCCCCAGGGGCATCACCGGCCGCCGGGGGATGCCCAGTATTGTTCAAGAAACGCCATCCATTCCCGCAGAAAATTGCCCATTTCCTCCGCGCATTCCGGATGTAAACTTCGGTCCCAGCGAACAGCGTTCATGGCTACAGCCGGGCAGCCGTCAGCACATTGGGGATCTGGGTCTTCCAGCAGTTGAGGGTATTATCCATATCCCACAGCGGCCCGGCGTACAGCATGCCGACGCTCTGGGTGTAATAGAAAAACTGGCTCATGGCACAGGCGTCCCCATCCGCGAATACCTCCCGAAGCAGGTACTGCTCTGCCCAGGAATCCACGTCGATCAGCTCCCGCCAGTGCTTTCCCGTCACCGGGTCGATGCCGTCATCGGCGTATATGGCGTCCTCTGCCGACTGCCAGACTTCCCGCGCCCAATCCGCCGGCATTCCGGCATGGTGGATTCTGAGCAGGTTCCCGTGCATGGATAAGAAGGCAGGATAATTGGTACCGTTCCATCGGTCTTCAAACTCCATGGAAAGAAGGAAGCTGTCTGTCTCCCCGATGTCCACCCGCTGGGATTCCACCTCATTGCGCTCGCTGAGCAGATACAGCTCCGCGTAATTCCCATTCAGGTACAGATCCACCCTCTGACACTCCGGGGTATAGGCGCAGCCAACCTCAGCGGCAAAATCATAGCACAGTTTGTTGGAGATATTGGAATCATCATAGCAGTTTGACAACAGAATCCACTCTTTTGCCGCCCCCATGCCAAGAAGATCCGTCTTTGGGGTCAGCTCCACGCTGTAGGGTTTCTTTTCCGCTTCCCATGTGGCGTTTCCCCGGCCGTTGATGGCCCTGATCTGGGCTTCGCAGTTGATTTCCCCGGATTGGTCATACAGACGCAGGACACCTGCCTCAAAATTGCCCTTTTCCTTGTGAATATAGTCCATGGAGCCGGAGGCGGTGTCGATGTACAGGGTCGGTGTGTTGGCCGACTGGCAGAAAAATACTTGCTCTTCGTAGCTCCTGCCCCATTTTTTGCTGGTTATCGTCAGCGGCTCCTCAAAGGGGAATTCCCCGCAGACCGTACTGCTGTCAACCCGCTGACCCGCAAACCACACCGGGAACAGCGGGTTTGTCACCAGCTTTGCCTGAGCCGGGTCTGCGCCGCTGGGCAGAAACACATAGTAGCAGCCGTGCCTGCGCCAGCAGGTGATTCCCTCGACGCTGCCCTCCGGGTAAATCTCCACCGTAAAGGGGTAATTCTCCCACTGAATCAGCGCCAGCTCCGTCAGGGCCAGCACCGACAACAGCAGTGCCGTCATAAGACAGACAGCAATCTTACTTTTGCGTATATTTTACGTCCTTTTTACACAATTTTGACTATTATACCGCTGCCTGTTCCATTTTTCAAGATAAAAAACACCGCGAACCGATGGGAAACCGGTTCGCAGCGTATTAACGTATAAAATGCTTATCGGGTTCCGTCAGCAAGCGAGAAGCTGGAATTTGGCAGGCGGCAAGGCCGCCGGCTAATGCGTTACGGACATTGAGCAGCCATCCACCATCCTTTGGGCCCCTCGACCGGCAGTGTCCGTGACGCATTGTCAGCGGCGACTCGCCGCCAAATTTCAATTCCTTGATCCGCTGAATGAACCTGTTTTTCGCTTTTTTTTCGCTATCCGTTCCAAATTCGACAACATTTTCACATACGCTGTGCTATTCTGTAGGCAAGCTGGCGGGGCGCAGACGGATAACCGCAGCCGTTGCGTCGTCCTCCGCGCGCCCACAGCCCTTCTCCAGAATTTCCGCCGCCAGCTCCCCAGGCGGCGCGTCCGGAGACAGATCAAGAAGGTGCTGGATACCCTCTCCATCCACACCGTCGCTGAGCATGATCAGCACTTCTCCCCGACGAAGGGACAGCTTCTCCGCCGTCATCCGGTTCTCTCCCGCACAGAGACCCGGCGGCGGGGTGGCTGTCCCGATTTTTTGCGCCCCGCCCCGGGTCAGAACCCAGCTGGGGGCCGCCCCCCACTTGTACACACAGGCAATCCCGGTATCCAGCCGCAGCTCCGCCAGATCCGCCGTCACCGCCCCCGCCGTGCCCCGCAGAGCCAGCAGACTGTTCAGCGATTCCAGAGCGTGTTCCGCCGGGAAGCCCGCGATGAGCATCTGCCGCAGCAGCCCCGCCGCCGTGAATCCGTCCTGGGCCGCCCCCAGTCCGGTGCCCATGCCGACGCACAGCAGCACATAAAAGCGGCACTCCGGCCCGGAAAAGGCCAGGCACCGGTCTCCGTTGGCCCGCTCCTTCCCCCGGGACCGGGCGGCCACCTGGGCTTCAAATTCCGGCTCCGCCTGCTTCGCCTTCCGGGGCAGCTGGTCGGCAAGGGAGCGAAGATACTGCCCCAGAAAGCAGTACTGCTGGGCCAGCGCCGCCCGGTATTCCAGCCGCCGGCTGCGGTCCGCGTTCAGAGTCTTCAGCCGCTCCTGAGCGAAGCGCAGCTCAGGGATCAGACGGCCCTGCTTGCGGCAGTCCGCCTCCAGCGGATGAAGAATGTGATCCGTGGTCAAGGTCACCCGCTGGGTACATTTGTTTCGGGCCGAGCAGCTGCCGCAGGCCCGTTCCACCGCCCGGTCCAGAAGGGCCTGGGCATCCACCTGGGGCGGCTCCACCTCGGTGAGCAGCTGCCGGAGGTTCAGCAGCATCTCCGCCCCCACTTCCAGCCGCACCTGGGCCACCCCGGTCTGGCCCCGGCGGTGGGGGATCTGGCTCCGGGGCGGCAGCAGCGCCGCCGCCGCGCCGCCCAGCACCAGCCCCGGCAAAATGGAAAAATCCCAGATTCCACAGGCAGCCATCACCGCTACCGCCGCGAATCCCGGTGCGGCATAGTGCTGCCAGCGCTTGTCAAAGGGAATCAGCCGGATAAACCAGGCAAGGCAGGCCACCGCCGTCATGGGCACCTTTGTCACCTGGGCCAGATCCAGCCCCAGTCCCGCCAGAGCCGCCGCGGGAAAAGCGCAGCTTACCGCCAGCAGCCCAACCGCCAGATATCCCAGTCCCAGCGGCCCCAGCTGAATCTGCGCCAGAGCCAGCACCGCCACGCCTCCAACCAGCCAGTCCGTCACCGGGTCCCGGCAGTGGGCCGCCTGGGTAAACAAAACAGCGGTCAGTCCCGTCACCGCAATGCGCAGGGCGTACAGCGGCACAGGCGTCCGGTCATGGAGGAACACCTGAAAGCACAACCCCGTAATAGCTGTGAGGAAGCTGGCAATGGCGGGAATCATCAGAGGCTGCTCCCGGCTTTCCTCCCGCTTTCCCACCAGCAGAGCCAGCAGTCCGCCGGAGGCCGCCCAGAGAATGCCCTGCTCCCCAGCCCGGCCCCAGAACACCGGGTAGCCCACGATGGCCCCCAGGGTGATCAGCAGCGCCCGCCAGCCGGTCATTCCACAGATCATGCCCATGGCCACAGGCTGGGGCGCATTCCCCAGACTCACCGCGCTGAGGGCAAAGCCGCTGCCGCCGTAGAACAGCGTCATCAGCACCGCCCGAATTCCCGGCTCCAGCAGGAGCCTCTGCAAAGTCCGCCGTCCCCGCCGCAAGTAGGTCTCCACCATCATTGGTACACCACGCCTTTCTTCAAAGATAGGGCCATCCTATCACGGCGGAAAAAATAATGCTGTCGGATTGGCAAGGCCTGCAAAGATTCTTGCATCCAACCGGAGTTGGATGTATAATGAGAAATTATTAAGGCAGCACCCCGGGGCGGAGGCGATACCATGGGACGAGAATTTGAACTGAAATATCAGGCAACGCCTGAAATCATCGCGGAAATTGGCAGGAAATTCGGGGATTTTACCCCGATTTCCATGGAAACCACCTATTATGACACAGAGGACTTCTCTCTGCGGAAGCGAAAATGGACCCTGCGGCAACGGCTGGAAAACGGCCGGGCTGTGTGCACCGTGAAAACGCCCCTGCCTGACGGCAGCCGGGGGGAATGGGAAGTGGAAAGTCCCGACCTGGCCGCCGGGGCAGCGCGGCTGTGCGCCATGGGCGCGCCGAAGGAGGTTCTGGATTATGTCAACCAAGGCGTGACCCCCTTCTGCGGCGCGCGGTTTACCCGATTGGCGAAAACCATTGATCTTCCCGGCGGAAAGGCAGAGCTTGCTTTGGATGCGGGTGTACTTCTCGGCGGCGGCCGGGAGCAGCCCTTTGCCGAGGTGGAGGTGGAGCTGAAGGATGGCGAGGACGCTGTGGCATTGGACTTTGCCAAAGCTTTGGCAACAGAATTTGGCCTGAAGGAGCAGCCCAAAAGCAAGCTGGCCCGGGCTATGGCGCTCTAAGGCCTTCCCCTCTGGGGAAGGTGGCACGGCGTAAGCCGTGACGGAAGAGGCAACACCTCTCCCGGCCTCGCTTACGCTCGGCCACCAAACATTACGGAAAGATTGCCACTGGCAATCATGGTAATTCGGATTCGCTGCGCGGAGCACCACCCCAAAGGGGAGGGCAAAATAGGAACAGGAGAAAGAGATATGTTTGCATCGCTGTTTGAAAAATACGACCGTCTGGTGCTTTTCGACACGGAGACCACCGGCCTTATCTACAGCCGGGACGAGATCATTGAATTCGCTGCCGTGGTGGTGGAGCCGGTGGACGGAGAGCCGAAGATCACCCGGGAATACGACGAGCTGGTGGCCCTGTCCCCCGGGGGCTTTGTACCCCCTAAAATCCAGCAGCTCACAGGCATCTCCACCCAGGATCTGCGGGAAAAAGGCCTGTCCAAGGCCCGGGTCTGCCGGGATATCGCCGAGCTGATGGCGGGAAACACCCTGCTGCTTGCCTACAACGCCCACTTCGACCTGAGCTTCCTGTTCTACCTGCTTCTGCGCAGCGGCGACCCCGCCATTTTGAAAGGCAAGGACAAGCTGGATTTACTTACCGTCTATAAAGACCGCCGCCCCTATCCCCACAAGCTGTGCAGCGCCATCGAAGCCTACGGCCTGTCCGGCAAGGTGGTCAACTCCCACCGGGCGGTGGACGATGTGATTGCCACGGTGGCGGTCATGGAGGAAATGGAGAAGGAGAAGGACGATCTTCTGCGTTATGTAAACCTATTTGGCTACAACCCCAAATACGGCGTGGAAGGCAAACCCATCAGCTCTGTGACCTACAAGCCCCAGCCCTATGACCCTGTTGCGCCGCTGTATGAAATCAATTGACAATTTACAATTGACAGTTGCCAATTGTCAGTGAAGGTAGTTTTTTGTTGAAACGGCACTTCCTGCATGATATAGACATTATTGAATCATCCCGAAGGGATACCATAATTGTCAATTTTCCATTGTCAATTGTCAATTCAATATTGGAGGAAGAAATTATGGTAAACCAAAACGCCTACGCTCTGGGAGCCAACCGCTCCTGCATCCGGGATTTATTCGAATTTGGCCGTCAGCGGGCCGCCATTGTCGGCCCGGAAAATGTCTACGACTATTCTCTCGGCAACCCCTCCATCCCCGCGCCCAAGGAGGTCAATGAGGCCGTCCACCAGATCCTCAATGAGATGGATTCTCTGCTGGTTCACGGCTACACCTCCGCTGTGGGAGATTATGACGCCCGGAAGGCCATTTCCGTTGGCCTCATCGCTCGGGACGGCGCGTCGACCCGGCCGGTCCTCTTCTTCCTGGGCTGCGGAGGGGCCCCGGTGGGGGTCAGCGTGTTCCGGGCGCTGGCGGTGCCCGGCGGGGAGCTGCTGGCGGTGGCACCTTACTTCCCGGAGTACAAGCCCTTTGCCGAGGAAGCGGGGCTGATTTTCAAGGTGGTGCCCCCGGACGTGCCGGATTTCCAGATCAACCTGGAGGCCCTTGCCGGGATGCTGTCCCCCGCAACCCAGGCCATTATCCTGAATTCTCCCAACAATCCCTCCGGCGTGGTGTACACCCGGCACACCCTCACCGCCCTGGCGGCGGTGCTGACGCGGAAGGCGGCCCAATTCGGCCACCCCATCTACCTGATTGCCGATGAGCCTTACCGGGAGCTGGCCTACGGGGTAGAGGTGCCCTTCCTGCCCGCCATCTACCCCGACACCATCATCTGCTACTCCTACTCCAAGTCTCTGTCCCTGCCCGGCGAACGAATCGGCTATGTATATGTGCCCGGTGCGGCCACGGACAGTCAGCTGGTCTACGCCGCCGTGGCGGGAGCGGCACGGGCGGGCGGCCACGTCTGCGCCCCCAGTCTGTGGCAGAAGGTTATCGCAAGGTGTGCCCACCTACGGCCCGACCTCGACAGCTACAACCGCAACCGGCTGGCGCTGTATGAGGGCCTAAGTGCCATGGGCTACGAAATGGCCAAGCCTGACGGTGCCTTCTACCTGTTCGTCAAGGCCCCCGGCGGGGATGCCAATGCGTTTTCCGAGCTGGCAAAGCAGCGTGATCTGCTGCTGGTGCCCGGCGACGGCTTCGGCTGCCCCGGCTATTTCCGGGTGTGCTACTGCGTCAGCTACGATATGATTCAGCGCAGCCTTCCCGTGTTTGAAGAACTTATCCGGCAGTCCCGGTAACGAGAAACCTTCCCTCAAAAGGGCAATGTCATCAACTTAAGCATTAAAACACCGTCTACCACTGTCATTGCGAGGAGCGCAGCGACGTGGCAATCCGTTCTCCTTTGGTAACACATACGAATTAGCAACATTGTAAAGGGAAACGGATTGCCACGCCAGCGTGCGCGCTGGCTCGCAATGACAGCGTAAGTTGACTCTGGTTCCTTAAGTTGATGACATTGCCCAAAAGGGGAAGGTTTTTTCCTGTCTTTTCCTCCTATGTCGAAAAATGTCAAAAAGTTTTGTATTTGTGTATATTTTGCAAATTATAGTCACTTTTCTTGACATTTAGTTTCGATTATGGTATTATCCCGGCAGACCGGCAGGCACGCCGGTCCGCAAATACACAAGGAGGAAACCCTATATGCGCACATCCCTTTTGCGGCGCGGGCTGGGCACGCTTCTGGCGCTGACGCTGCTTGCCGCTGCACCCCTGACCGCCCGGGCCGAGGACGACCAGAACCAGTTCGTGGAGCTGACGGAGGAGCACGTCAGCCTGGAAAAGACCGAATACGAGCACACCGGCGAGGAAATCCGCCCCAACGTCACCGTCCGGGTGGAGGACACCCTGCTGACCCTGGGCAAGGAGTATTCCCTCGACTATGCCGACAACATCGAAGTCGGCGAGGGTAAGGTCATTGTCACCGGCATCGCCACCGGCGGCTACACCGGTACCGTGGAGGTCAGCTTCACCATCACCGAGAAGGAAACCGAGCCGACTCCCATCGCTCTGGAAGAATCCCATGTCAAGCTGGACAAAACCGAGTTCACCTATGCGGGCGAAGCCATCGAGCCTGCCGTTACCGTCACCGTGGAGGACAAGGTTCTGGTGAAGGACACCGACTACACCCTGACCTTTGAGAATAATGACAAAGCCGGTGATGCCTACGCCGTGATCACCGCTGTGGAAGGCAGCGGCTACACCGGGTCCGTCCGGGTGAAGTTCACCATTCAGGAGGCCCCCAAGGCTCCGGAATACACCATCACCAAGGGCGATGCCGCCAAGTGGACCCTGAAGAGCACCAAGACTCTGAGCTTCACCGCCAGCGGCGACTTTGACAAGTTCGTGGGCGTGTCCGTGGACGGCAAGCGCATCAGCGAGAGCCAGTACACCGCCAAGAAGGGCAGCACCGTCATCACCCTGAAGAGCGCCTTCCTGAACACCCTGAAAACCGGCGAGCACACCATCACCATCCACTTTGACGATGGCAAGGCTGAGGGAAGCTTCACCATTCTGGACGCTTCCAGCGATAACCCCAACACCGGCGACAGCATCCACCTGTGGACTGCGCTGCTGTTTGTGTCCCTGACGGGACTGGCCGGCGCGGGCTACGCGGTGAGCAAGAAGCTCTGGAAATAACGACGCAATACACGCAAATGAGGCGGGCCGACTGGCCCGCCTCGGATTCTGTATACAAGTATGGCGTCCAATATTGTACCCGGTTGACGGAGCGCCCCCTTCGTGGTACAATGAGGCGAAATAGCTGGAAAGCTGTCGCGAAGAGGTGCTGTCATGAGACTTCGAAATATCTGCAAACCTGCCCGGAAATACATCCTGTATTTCGCGTTGGCGGTTTATGTCCTGGAGCAGGTCTTGTTCTTTTCGGATATTTTTCCCTTTAGCGTGGGAGCTGAAAAAGTTCTCAAGCTCATCTATTTTCTGGCCATCGCCTTGGTATTTCTGCTTCAGGATTATTCCCCGAAAATATTTCTGGCTTACGCCCTTCTGGGGGCCGCCTGCGTCCTGACGCGTCTTGGCTCCGGCCTGATGTTCTGGGTCTATTCCGTCATTACGATTCTTGCCCTGCGGCAGGAGGATATTTCGGATGTGTTCCGGTTCCTCCGATGGTGCCTCACCATTTCTCTGCTGATTCTCGCTCTGGCCTTCGCTGTAAAATATTTTCAGGGGCAGCGGCAATTCATTGAAATTGACAACGTGGGAAGGCGGCGGGTCCGGCTTGCCTTTGTTCACGCGAACACACTGGCGATTTATATTCTCAATTTGATGCTTCTGTGGATATGGGAAAAATATGATTCCATTGGCCCCAAAGCTATTGCTAGCCTGCTGCTAATCTCATTGGCGGTGTATCTGCTGACAGACTGCAGAACGGCGTTCCTGTGTGAAATGCTTTTATGCCTGATGATCATACTGGCGAAATACGGAGGAAAGGCTGCGGGGCTGCTGCACTTCGGCGCGAGATGGGCAGCCCCAGCCGCGGCGGTATTCATGCTGGCGTGCTCCATGATGTGGCTGGCGCCCAACCGCGGTCCCTTTTTGGAAAAGGCGAACCATCTTCTGAGCGGAAGAGTGTATTTAAGCGCGTATGCGGTGAAACACTTTGGATTCACCCTTTTCGGTCAGTCCATGCCCCTGGACCCTGTCACGGTATCGCCGGAGTGGCCTATACCCTTCTTCGCACTGGACTGCGTCTACAGCGTCTTCTGCTGCTGTATTGGCGCAATCTGGCTGATCCTTATTTGCGTCAGCTTCTATAAGCTGGCAAAGCTTCGAGACCTGAGAATCAGCATCTTCCTGATCTTGTGGGCGTTCTACGGCGCGTCGGAGACCCTTACGCTGTATGTGATATTGTTCTCGCCGCTGTTGCTGGTCAGCGTTCTGTTCCGTCCATCTTCGGCGGAAGCCGCGCTGACCGATCAGAGGCAGCCGGATGAACCGATGTGAAATGTAACATTCATCCGCATCCGGTGCCCGGAACGGGCGCCGGACTGTTTTCTTAATGCCCTTTCGGGTCCTTTATTCATTCCATAAATTTAAGAGGCACCCCGTTGGGGTGCCTCTTAAATTTATGGGGTGGATAATGGGACTCGAACCCACGATCTTCAGAGCCACAATCTGACGCCTTAGCCAACTAGGCCATATCCACCATATTTAATTTGCTGAATGGCACGCCAGGAGGGACTCGTTGCATCAAGGTATCCCTCAGTCAAGCCCTCGGGATCCATATGCCACCGGCATATGGGATTCAATTGTTCGAGTCCGATGGGGCTGGCTGTAAAAAATGGCACGCCAGGAGGGACTCGAACCCCCGACCTACTGCTTAGAAGGCAGTTGCTCTATCCAGCTGAGCTACTGGCGCATTTCTATGGAGCGGGTGACGGGAATCGGACCCGCGTGACCAGCTTGGAAGGCTGGTGTTCTACCATTGAACTACACCCGCATATCTTTGCCCACAGCTGTTTCAGCCAGAGCATTTTACCATAGAAGCGTCTGATTGTCAACCAAGTTTTTTGAGAATCCCCGGAATTTTTTCAAAAATCACGTCCGCCACCGCGCCGGAGGCGCAGCCGCACACGGTTTCAAACTGGCTGGCAATGTGGGCATCGGCGGGAGCGTAGGCAAAATCTGCGTCACGCATCATGGACAGGTCGTTGTCCGCGTCTCCGGCGCAGACCAGAATTTTCCTGCCCAGCCGGGCCTGAAGCTCCCGGGCGGAACGGGCCTTGCTGACGCCTTTCGCGTGAATGTCGATGATCCGGGCAGCGGCACGGAAAACCTCGCAATACTGCCCGAAGGTCTTTTTCATCAGGGCTTCGGCCTCGTCCATGCGGCGAACCTCCTCCTGGGTGCCGGAAAACAGGCTGTTCACCGTGTCGTCGTGGAAGGTACCGTAGACGGAGAATTTCAGGAACGTACCCAGATCATCCCCGGGCTGGACAAAGGCGCAGGCGCACTGCTGCCGGCGGCAGAAGGCCTCCCAGCTGGGATTGACGGGATAGGTATAGTGGGCTTCCAGCCCCTGCACCTCCACCGTCAGGTCAGGCAGCAGCGCACGGGCGGCATTCACGGTTTCCCACAGGTCCAGCGGAATTTCGTGGCAGAATTCCAGCTTGCCGGTGGTTACGTCGTAAGCGGCGGAGCCGTTATAGAGCAGCAGTGGGGCGTTGACAGGCACAATATCCCGGAAGCACCGCGCCATGGGCACGCTGCGGCCGGTGTTGACGGTGAAGGCCCCACCGTGGGCGATAAAATACCGGATGGCTTCCAAATTCCGCTCCGGAATGGTGGAATCCGGCGCGGTCAGGGTGCGGTCATAGTCAACGGTGAGTAAAACATCAGAAAAATCCATAATATCAACCCATTTTCTCCAATTTTTCCAGTACATCCTTAAAATACTGGGGCAGTTCTGCAAACACCATTACCGGGTGCCCGTCTCTGGGATGGGCAAAGCACAACACCCCCGCGTGAAGACACTGGCTGGACTGGCCCAGTTCTGCCCTTTTGTGACCATACACCGTGTCCCCCAGAATGGGGTGGCCGATGTAGGCCATATGGACGCGAATCTGATGGGTGCGGCCGGTTTCCAGTTTGCAGCGGATGTGGGTGTAGCCCCGGTAGCGGCGAATGACCTCCCAGTGGGTCACGGCGGGCTTGGAATTACGCTGGGTGACGCACATTTTCTTCCGGTCGCTGGGGTGCCGCCCGATGGGGGCGTCTACGGTGCCGCTGTCCTCCTTGAGAACGCCGCAGACGATGGCCTCATAGGTTCTTGCCATGGAGTGATCCTTTAATTGGCTTGCCAGCACCGTGTGGGCCAGGTCGTTTTTGGCCACCGCCAAAAGCCCGGAGGTATCCTTGTCAATCCGGTGGACAATGCCGGGGCGCAGCTCCCCGTTGATGCCGGACAGATCGTCCCCAAGGGCGTAGAGCAGGCCGTTGACCAGGGTGTCGTCCTGATGGCCGGCCGCCGGGTGCACCACCAGCCCCTTGGGCTTGTTGATGACCAGCAAGTCGTCATCCTCGTAGACGATATCCAGCGGGATTTCCTTCGGGGCGATGTCCACGGCCTTGGGTTCGGGAATCTGGTAGGAAATCGCGTCCCCGATATTCAATTTATCGTTTTTCTTTCCGGGCTTTCCGTTGCGCAAAACCATCCCATCCTCAATGAGCTTCTGGGCGGCGCTGCGGCTTAAACCTTCCACGCTCCGGGCGAGAAAGGCATCCAGCCGCTCTCCGGGAATATCGGCAAACAGAGTCATTTGTTCTCCTTCCAGAAGGACTTGTTAAACAGGAACAGGTGAACCATCAGCAGAATGCAGCCGCAGGTGATGAAGCAGTCCGCCACATTGAACACGGGAAACTCGATGAACGTGGTTTCAATCATATCCACCACATAGCCCAAGCGCACCCGGTCGATCATATTGCCGAGCCCCCCGCCGTAGATGGCGGCGATGCACCAGCGCTCGAGGGTCGTAAAGCCCATGGGCTTTTTGAAATACTCATAGAACACCAGCCCGGTAAACACCAGAAAAATCAGGGCAAACAGCCAATTATGCCCATCAAATAACGAAAAAAATGCCCATGAAAAATGGAAAAAGAAAAATAACATAAGCCAGGGAA
>CAMGCA010000021.1 GCA_946011705.1 uncultured Clostridia bacterium
GCCTATGACCGTACTTCGATAAACCGCTGTGGGTATCTGCCAGAATATCCGGATACTTTCTTGCCAGCCAGGGCGGAATGGCGTAGGTGGGCGTTCCCACGATCACATTGATTCCGTATTTCTTCGCACCCCGAAGCATCCGGTGCAGACTTGTAAAGTCATATTCCCCGTCTCGCGGCTCCCAGGTACTCCAGGTCGATTCCGCAATGCGGATTACGTTCATCCCCGCCTCTTTCATCATGCGCATATCCTCGTCCACGCGGGAGACTGGCATATATTCATCGTAGTAAGCTGCGCCAAAGTAGAGTTTATCTGTTTTCATAATGACCTCCGAAAGATAAATTGTGCGGCAGACCCGACTGCTGGACGGATCTGCCGCTTCATAGGAAGGAAACCAGCAATGCTGATTGCTTGGAAAAACGACTATGACGTGATGCAATGGGTAATCACGCCAAGAATCAGCAGATGCAGCGGATACAGCAAATAGAACAGATACTTATTGGGCTGACTGCCCCGCTGATGGTTGTACCGTTTCAGCACGAAGTTGGAAACCGGGCCGGTGACATACATAAGACTGATGGTGCCGCTGATCCACAGCTTTGCCTTATGATCTTTCAGCAAGTAATAAACCGCAATGAGCAGAACCATACACAAACCAAATTGGGCTTTCATCAGCACGCTCCAGAGTACCCCCGCCGCAACGATCAGCAGCTTTACACTCTTCCCAGCGGCAAAGAGCCGCAGCCCATAGAGCATCACAAGGCCGATGGAAAGGGTAAAGAGCATATTCTGGCTGGTCCAGTCGAACAGCTTGCCGGACATGGCAAAGTCGAAGGGAATTTCGCTGAGCAGGGCGAAGCCCACCATCCGAAGCAGGTAGGCCCTGTAATTTTGGGTATGGATAAAACCCTCCACCAGCAAAAACGCGAATACCGGAATCGCCAGACCGCCCAGCAGCTGGAACACCGCCGCCCAGGAGGACAGCACCATCAGGTCAGGGTCTGCTACCCACATCTCCCGCAGCTGTGTATTGGAGAACTGATTCACATGGAGCAGGCCGTTCTGAACCACGGTCATGCTCAGGGAATAAAAGAACATAGTGGCGCAGCCGTACCATTTCAGCGTAGCGGCGGTAACCTCCACATAGGGTAGTTTTCTTCTGTCGCGCAGGTCACTCATAGCGTTTCCCCCTAAAAATCCCGGATGGTTTTCAGTGCGGGCAGGGCGTTACCGTCGTAATCGAACAGCGCCTGATTTGCCCACTCGTTGCCTCCGGGGCCTTTCTCACCGATGTAGGCCAGCGCTTCATCGTTTGCCCAGCCGCAGCCGGGCACAGGAATCCATGCCGGTTCCCAATAGACAAAGCCCTTTCCCCTGCTATCCGGTACACTCCGAAGGGTTTCCATGATGCCCCGCATAAAGGCGCTTTGCCCCTCCGGGCTCATGGCATAGGGTACCTTTTCCGCCAGCTCCCGCTTAGTGGCCATGCCCTTGCGCATAGACGGCTCCAGCTTTTCGTAAGCGGCATAGTCTTCCATTGTAAAGCCTGTGGAAACCTCCGCCACGATCAGATCCTTGCCATAGCGCAGGGCAATATCGTGCATATTCTTTTTCAGGTCGTCCACCGTGCCGTGCCAGAAGGGATAATAGCTCAGACCGATATAGTCAAAGTCCATTCCACCGCAGGCAAAGTAGCTATCAAACCAGGTGCGGTACAGCTCGTTATTTCCACCGTTGTCCAGATGGAGCATGATCTTCGCACCGGGGGCAGCATCCCGGGTCGCCCGGATACCCGCATTCAGAAACAGCGCAATGTTTTCAAAATTGGGCACCCTTCCATAGGGCCACAGAAGTCCCTTGGAAAGCTCGTTGCCCACTGCCACGATTTTGGGAAGCAGTCCCTCAACGGTCAGCGTGCCCAGCACACGGTAAGTAAAGTCATAAATCGCCTGGGCCAGCCCCTCTGGCTGTAAGCCGCGCCACGCCTTGGGAATGGTCTGCTTGCCGGGGTCTGCCCCGAAAGCGCTGCTGGGGCAGTCCAGCATCCAGGCGATTCCGGCATTGCGCAGACGTTTGGCCATCTCGATGGTTCTGGCAAGATCATTGGTACCTGCGCCGTAGGGGGTTCCATCTTCGCTGTAGGGATCGTTCCATAGCCGCAACCGAACCAGGTTCATCCCATATTTTTTCAGGATTTCCACAGCATCGCCCTGCTTGCCGGAATCATAGAATTTACCGCCACAGGCTTCCACTTCCATCAGGGTAGACAGATCCATACCCTTGATAAAACTATCCATGGTTGTTTCCTCATTTCGCATATCCGTCAGGATTCTTGCTCTGCCAATTCCAGCTGTGGGCGCACATATCCTCAATGCCGTACTGTGCCTGCCAACCCAGTTCAGTCCGTGCCTTGCCAGGATCTGCCCAGCACTCGGCAATGTCACCGGGGCGGCGGGGATCGATAACGTATGGCAGTTCTTTGCCGCAAGCCTTTTCAAAGGCATGAATCACATCCAGCACAGAATAGCCATGTCCGGTTCCCAGATTGTAAACCACCAGACCGGGATTTTGGGTCAGCTTCCGGATTGCGCAGACATGCCCCTTCGCCAGATCTACCACATGAATATAGTCGCGGACTCCGGTTCCATCCGGTGTCGGATAGTCATTGCCAAACACATGGACTTTTTCCAGTTTGCCCACCGCAACCTTCGCAATGTAGGGAACCAGATTGTTGGGGATGCCGTTGGGATCTTCCCCAATCAGCCCGGATTCATGGGCACCAATGGGATTGAAGTACCGAAGCAGCGCAACATTTAGCTTGGGATCTGCTTCACAGCAGTCGTTTAAGATACGCTCTGTAAACGCCTTGGTTGTACCATAGGGGTTTGTTGTTCTGCCCACAGGAGAATCCTCGGTGATGGGGACACATTCCGGATCGCCGTAGACCGTTGCAGAGGAGCTGAATACAAAATTGTGACAGTTATACCCCCGCATGACATCCAGAATATTCAGCGTGCAGTTCAGATTGTTGGAATAATACTCGATAGGCTTTTTGCAGCTTTCACCCACCGCTTTATATGCAGCAAACTGAATGACGGCATCAATATCCGGACAATCCTGAAAAATCTTCTCTACATCACCGCGTCTGGTCATATCCGCCTGATAAAAGCGGAAGTCCTTACCGGTAATTTCCTTGACCCGCTCCAAAGCGGTGGGGCAGGAGTTATAATAGTCGTCTGCTACCACAATGTCATAGCCTGCGTTCAGAAGTTCTACGCAGGTGTGGCTGCCGATATATCCGGCACCGCCGGAAACTAAAATAGCCATTGCTGTCTCTCCTTATTTTACACTTGCCAGGAACCGCGCAAAGCCTTCCCGACCAGATTCGTCCAGTTTGTATACGCCAGCATCCTCCAGAACCTGTGCAAACACCATACCGATTTCCTTGCGGAGAATACCCTCCACATTATCACGGGTAATCTCATATCTGCGCTGGATTTCCTGTGCCCACTGGGCGTGCTTTGCGATGTTCTCACTGTACTCGCTGACAGGAAGCCCATTCACAAGCGCGTCCGCCAATTCTGCCATCTCTGTTTTCAGGCGGCTGGGCAGCACCGCAAGACCCATGACTTCAATCAGACCGATGTTCTCTTTCTTGATGTGATGCAGGTTGGCATGGGGATGGTATACGCCCATGGGATGCTCGTCCGTTGTAATGTTGTTGCGCAGCACCAGATCCAATTCGTAATTCTCCCCACGCTTTCGGGCGATGGGGGTAATGGTGTTGTGTTTTTGGCCGTCCGTCTCCGCAAAGATGAAGCTGTCCGGGTCGGAATAGTCCCGCCATGCGGCGAGAATTCTGCCTGCCAGTTCCACCAGCCGGTTATCATCTGGGCTGCTCAGGCGAATGCAGCTCATGGGCCAGTGAACGATGCCAGCCTTCACATCTTCAAACCCGGGGAAAACCCATTCCCGCTCCACGGGCGCTTTCTCCATGGCGAAGGTGTATCTGCCGCCCTGGAAGTGGTCGTGGCTTAGAATACTGCCGCCGACAATGGGAAGGTCCGCGTTGGAGCCGACAAAGTAATGGGGGAACTGCTTTACAAAATCCAAGAGCTTCCGGAAGGTCGCATTGTCAATCCGCATGGGGGTATGCTCCCGGTTGAACACGATACAATGCTCATTATAGTAGACATAGGGGCTGTATTGCAAGCACCAGTCGCTTTGATTGATGGTAATGGGGATGACACGGTGATTTTCCCGGGCAGGATGGTTCATCCGGCCTGCGTAGCCCTCATTCTCCACACAAAGCTGACACTTGGGATAGCCGCTCTGGGGGGCGTTCTTCGCCGCCGCGATGGCTTTCGGGTCTTTTTCGGGCTTACTGAGGTTGATGGTGATGTCCAAATCCCCGTAAGCTGTGGATGTGACCCATTTCACATCCTTCGCGATTCGGTCACGGCGGATATAATTGGTATCCTGACTGAACTGATAGTACCAATCCGTTGCCGCTTCCGCACCCAGACGGTCATAGAGATCAACAAAGCTCCACTGCACTTCGCTGGGTCTGGGCGTGAGGCAACCCATCAGTCTGGTATCGAACAGCTCTCTGGCTGTTCCGTTATCCGCACATACGCCCCGGCGAACCGCATCCTCCGTCAGTACCTCCAGAATTTCGTGGAGCTTCCGGCTGGGAACCGCCTGCCCATCGGCATATTCGTCCAGCTGCATGATCAGCAGAAGCTGATTGCGGGCATAGATTGCGTCTGCCGGAT
Organism: uncultured Clostridia bacterium; assembly: GCA_946011705.1. Taxonomy (GTDB): domain Bacteria; phylum Bacillota; class Clostridia; order Oscillospirales; family Oscillospiraceae; genus Faecousia. The sequence continues at coordinate 4,776 of CAMGCA010000021.1, forward strand.
GGATCAATTCATTTGCAAGACCATAGTCCACCAGCTGTCTGATTGCTTCGTTTACCACAAGTTTCCCTCCTTATGCCAGCCGGATACCGCCCACCGGACGAATATCCATCACATGACAGGTGTTTTCTCCCAGAATCATTTCCACTTGCTTTTGGAACTTCGCTACCATGTCCAGGGGTACAAAGGCCTGCACTGTACCGGCAAAGCCGCCTCCATGCACACGGACCGCGCCTTTTCCCTCCAGCGCATTTTTGGCAACCGCAATGGTCAGACCGACCGCCTGCTGCCCAACGGAGCCGGTGGGCGTGACATTCTGCAAATACTCCCAGCTGCTGTGACCGGATTCGTTCACCAGCTGCAGGAAGGTATCGTACTGCTTATTTACCAGAGCAAATATCTGTTTCTCCACCCGCTCATTATCGGCGTAGAAATGGAAGGCGCGAAGCACCGCCCGGTCGGAGCAGACCTTACGGCACTGAGGAATTTTCTTAAGGAAGGTCTCGTAGGGAACTTCTCGCAGGACTTCGCCGCCGCACACCTTCGCCACTGCTTTGCATTCCGCGGGCACAGCAGCATATTCGTCTGTCAGGTCAGCGTGGTCTGCGCCGGAATCCAGAATGCACAGCGCCAATCCCGCTTCACTCAGGTCAAAATCGATCTTTGCCACAGCGGGCTGATTTGGGTCAGCAAAGCTGATGCCTACCACGCCGCCAACGCTGGATGCCATCTGATCCATCAGACCGCAGGGCTTTCCATAATCGACATTCTCCACCCACTGTCCGATCTGGGCGATCTCAATGGGAGAACCCTGGTGTTCTGCCTGGAACAGTTCGTTCAGGATCGTCCCCACCAGCACTTCAAAGGCAGCGCTGGAGGACACACCACTTCCCTTGGGGACATTGGACGCTACATACACATCCAGCCCGGACAGCTTTGCGCCTCTTTGCGCAAACGCGGCGCAGGTGCCCCGCAGAATGGCAGGGCTGGTGTTTTCCTCGCTTTTCTTTTTCTCCAAATCCGAAAGGTCAATGACACACAGGTCGTAACCCTCGCTTTTCAGCCGCAGCTGATTTCGGTCATTGGTACCCACGGCTGCGATCATATCTATATTGACACTACCGGCCAGCACTCTGCCGTGCTGGTGATCGGTGTGGTTTCCTCCGATTTCGGTGCGCCCGGGGGCGCTGAATAATGTTGCCGTTTCGTGACAGCCAAATTCGGTTTCCAACCCGTTCAGCACATGGACATACCGGTCTGCATAGCGGGCGGTGGATTCTTCCCCGCAGCAATACAGCCATGCGAGTTTCCGGGCAAACGTGCCTTCGGCCAGTTCCTTTTTCAGTTCTTTCACGGATTTCATAACATACCTCCGTATCTCTTTCTGGAAAAGCAGCGGCTGACAGCGTCAGCCGCTGCACTGCGGGTGTGAATTATTCCGAAAAATCCTCAAAGTCGTTAAACCGCTTCATCATGTCCTTATAGCGGACACGAACCATTTCATTCATCCGGAGAACCTCTTCCTCAGAACCAATGAACTGGCAGCGCATACAATAGAATTCTTCCTTCTGGGCGTCATAGAACATATCGATGTCCAGATCTCTCATGAAGCAGGAAGGGCAGCGGTAGTTCAGTCTGCCTTTTGTAGCTTGAGCCATGTGGTGAAGACCTCCTTATCCTGAAGTTTGCCGGTATAGCCCAGAGTGAACATGGGGCTGAAGGCGTAGCCCTCCTTGATGTAGCCGCTCTTTTCCCGGCCTTCGCAGACCATGGAAACACGGGTCTCGATGGGGGGCAGCTTGCACCAGACTTCCCCGGCATCCTTCGCCGCCAGCTCCCGGCACTTGTACTCGTAGGGAATGGTTTCGCCGTCCACGCCCAGGGTCAGGCTGGACATATCCTCGGTGTACTCGGTGGTGCCGTAGCAGCCAACCATGTATTCATTGATAGTCACGTCGGCATCGGGATCGGACATTTCCAGAATGTTCCGGTCAATACGGATGCTGCTCTCGCCCTCGGCAAAGGTAATCACCGTCTGCAGCTTCACTGTCAGATCGGAGAACGCGATTTCCACGGGATCCAGGGTCAGAATGCGATTCTTACCCTCCTGAGAGAAGTGGGCCTTGGTGCGGCACAGACACAGGTCAACCTCTTCTCCGTTGTGGCAGACCTTTGCGCTGCGGATGGTGCCCTCGCCTGCGTAGTGGGTGAAGTAACCGGCGCGGTACTTCTCCTGCATCAGGAAGGGATAGCTGGCGTCCTGAATGTGGGGCGTACCGATGCCCACGGGCCATTCCAGCTTGGCAACATAGGGCCGGAGGTCGAAAATCGCGCCGCCCTGATCCATGTTGACGCCTGCCCGCATATAGGGGTCGCAGTACCAGAACAGCTGCTTGTTGCTGCCGTAGAGGATATCCCGCCACAGAGCGCACTCCGGCTCGGTGTAGGTTTTCTTCTGGCGGTAGAAGTCCGCAAACTCGGACATGGTCATATCCGTGAGCTTGCCTTCCTTTTTCAGCTGACCGTAGTAGGCGCAGCCGTCCCAGTAGGACTTTTTCAGCAGCTCATAGGGGGCTTCCCAGCGGCCCATCTTGTTCATCCAGCCGGGGCCGACGAACATCATGTTGTAGGCGTAGCCGTTGTTAAATTTCGCCAGACTGCGGTACTGGTCGATCAGGTTATACAGGTAAGGGTACTCCCAGGTCTCGGTATCGTAGATCATGCCCCGCAGCACGTTCTGGGGATGGGTGCCGAAATTGGAACCGTTGCCGTCGTAGCAGGCCAGCAAATCCCGGCTCAGGTGGGGAATAGCAACGATGCCGGAGTCCTCTTCTTCATTGGCGGCGGGGGCGTGGGTATTCTGCTTGGAGGGAATCCAGGGGGCCCAGGGGCCGCCGTCCATGAAGGTGTACCAGGAGTTGTTGCAGGTATGGTAAGCCTTGGGGCCTTCCTCCCAGCAGGTGGCTACCGCGCACTTGACGGAAGGGTACTCCGCCTTGATGAAGTTGATCAGGTCGGCGTCCATATAGTAAGAGCCAGTGGATTCGGGGTAGAAGCCGAACCGCTCATAGAACTTGCCGAACACATCCCGGACGATGGCCTTCTTGTCCTCCATGGAGAACATCCAGATGCAGAAATCCTTGGTCTTGTACTTTTCCCGGAACTGCTCGCAGGGCAGTCCCAGCAGGCTCAGGGAGATTTCATCCCCAAATTTTTCATGGTGCTCCTTCGCCAGCTCCACAGCCTCGTCGTTGAACAGGCTGGCGTAGGTCATCTGGATGGTGGTTTTCAGACCGTTTTCGTGGGCGCACTGCTGCTGGATTTTGAAAATGTCCAGACTCTCCGTCAGCAGCGCCTTCCGGCCGATGTCCTCCGTCTTGCCCTGACCGGTGACCTTTTCCGCATACTCGGGAACCATCTCCGGGCGGTGGATAATATTGACAACAAATTGATCCATAGGTTTTGTATCCTTTCCATAAGGAAATGTTTCTGCATAAGCATCGGTGGCAGATGGGACAGCCGCCGATGCCAAAAGGAATGCTTAGCCCTTTACGGCTCCGCTGGTGACACCCTGCACATAAAACTTCTGCATAATCATGAACAGAATGGAGATGGGGATGGAAACCAGCACGCCGCCGCAGCAGAACTGGGTGAAGTAGGTGTTGATCAGGCTCTTTTCCAGCATCCGGTACAGGCCCACAGCAACGGTATAGTTGGCGGACACACCGGCGTTCAGGAGCATCTTGGCATACACAAAGTCCATCCAGGGCACCAGGAAGCTGCTGATGACGGTGTAGACGATGATGGGTTTGGAAGTGGGCATCACGATCTTCCAGAAAATCATGGCCTCATTGCAGCCATCAATCCGGGCAGCCTCACACAGCGCACGGGGCACGGTGTCAAAGAAGCCCTTGGCAACCAGATAGCCCAGTCCGGCGGAGGCGGAGTAGACCAGAATCAGGCCGATATGGCTGTTGGTCAATCCAAAGGTTTTCAGGGTGAAGTACACGGCGATCATGGACAGCATACCGGGGAACAGGTTCATGAGCACCGCTGCGTTCATCAGAGCCTTCCGGGATTTGAACCGGGTGACAGACATGGCGTAGGCCACCATAATCACAAACAGCGTGGAGATCACGCAGGTCCAGCAGGCGATGACAAAGGTGTTCCAGAACCATGTGGGGAACTGGTTCACCGTGTCCGGTGTCAGCAGCTTGACATAGTGGATGGCGCTCCATTTCTCCGGGAAGAAGGTGGAGGTGTTCATGCCGGAATAGGCGCTGAAGGAGGTGCAGACCAGCCACACAATGGGAATGATCCAGATGACGCACAGCAGTGCAATGAAGGCGTTGTGCAGGAAAATTCTGCGCTTTTGCCTTGCCTTACCGGCCTGAATCGCGCGCTCGCTGGCGCTGGTACTGATATCTGTATTCCGCTTGGTCATTGATAGGTTCCCTCCTTATCACCGCTGATCATAAAGTTAAAGCCGACCAGGGTAAAGACTGCGCAGACGATGAATACCATGATGCCGATGACGGAGGCCATCTTATAGTTGTAGTAATCCTGTGTCAGCGTAAACAGCCAGGTGACCAGCAGGTCCGTTTCCTTTGCCTGAGAGTTGGCCATGAACTGGTTCGTGGTAACGAATACGTTCTGGGTCAGCAGATAGATCACGTTGAAGTTGTTGAAGTTCTTCACGAAATCGGTAATCAGCGCGGGGCCGGTGACCTGAAGCATATAGGGCATGGTGATGGACTTGAACACCTGGAAGGGGCTGGCTCCGTCGATTCGGGCGCTTTCAATCTGATCCGTGGGCAGATTCATCAGCACGCCGGTGGCAATCAGCATCTGATAAGGAATGCGGATCCAGATGTTGATCAGAATGATCTTACCGTGCACCCAGCCGGGCGCCGTCATGAAGGGAATGTAGCTGGTGGAAATCAGGCCGATATCCCGCAGGAATCCCGTCAGACCGATGTTGGCGCAGATGGTGTTGACGATGCCGCTGTTGGCAAAGAAATTGCGCATCAGCAGCAATGACACAAACTGGGGGACAGCAATGGTGACCACCAGCATGGTGCGCCAGATTTTCGTGCCCCGGGTCAGCTTGCTGTTGAGCAGCAGGGACATGAGAATACCGCCTAAGTAGGTGGTCAGGGTGGCGAAGAAGGACCAGATAATCGTCCATCCCAGAATCCGGACAAAGGCATAGCCGAAGGTGGTGGTAATGCCGCCGCCAAACAGCGTCACAAAGTTACTGAAGCCCACCCAGGTAAACAGGTTGGTAGGCGGCATATGCTGCTGGTCGTAGTTGGTAAAGGCCACCAGAATCAGCAGCAGCATGGGAATCAGGGTGAACACCACAATGCCCAGCACCGGCAGGGACAAAAGGGTAATGTGGAACTTCTTGTCCAGGTATTCCCGCAGGTCCTCCACGAAGGTGTTGACATGCTTGCCCCGCTGGGCTTGTATTTGCAGCTCGTAGGCGTTCACCACATTGCGCATACACACAACCGCAGCGGCAAACCAGATTACGAAGCTGAACAGGGAGAACAGCAAAATCATGAAGGAATTGTCATAGTCGTTCCATTCCGTCTGCATGGTCTGCATGTTAAAGACCTGTTCTGCCTGAACGGTGCCCAGCGTGCCGAACTTCGGCACATAGGCCATGGCAAAATTGAGGGTAAATACAATGACCGCGATTTCCAGCAGCGTCATCAGGATGGCTTTCACATACTGCTTTCTGCGGAAATAACCAGCGCCCCACCAGAGTAAGGACAGCTTGACAAAGACGTCGCCCTTTGCCATCGCCGTACCGAATTCTGAAAAGAACCGGGCAATGACCGCAACGAAGCCGGATATGGCGCTGCCAATCTTAGTCAGTCCGCTCATCGTAGCTTCCATAGAGAGTTTCCTTTCTCTTCTGTTTTGGTTTTGGAACTGGCTCACTTTTGGAACTGCCCCATATGTTTTTCCATACGGGGCAGCATTTTCTTATTCGACAGGAGCGGTGACACCCTCTACCAGAGTATCCAGCGCGGTCTGGATTGCCGCGTCATCGTCAGCCTTCAGATCGCCGTTGGCAATCATCTGACCAAAGGTGGCAGTGGGATCCCAGTATTTTCCGCCCACATTCTGCACGGAGCCAAAGACGTCCTGCGCAGCGGAAGCGGCGATGGCGATGTTGGAGGTAACAGCCTCGTCCTCCGCAGCCTTCAGGTTGGTGGGAGCCAGCTGGCGGGAAGCAAACCGGGCAGTCTGAGAAGCCTCGTTGGTCAGGAATTCAGCCAGCAGCACGGCCCAGCCGGAATTCTTGGAGTAGGCGTTGACGCCCATCAGCTTGAAGCCGGAGTAGCAGGACATCTGAACCTGCTTGTCAGCGCAGGTGAAGGTGGGCAGCTTGGTAGCAGCGTAGCCCTCACCAAAAGCGGTTTCGGCAGCGCCTGCGTCCCAGGTGCCGGAGACAACCGCGCAGACAGCCTTGGAAGCAATCTGGTTGGAGATATCGCCGTCAGCAATGGCCAGGAAGCCGGGGTGTGCGGCGATGGCAGCCATGCCCTTGACAACGTCCACACCGGTGAAGCCATCGGCAGAGGTGCCGTTCCAGTTCATGACGGTGGTGCCGTCAGGGTTCATGTCGGTGATGAAGCCCGCGCCCAGGAAGAAGGAAGCGTTGTACCAGCCAGAAGCGTAGACCATGCCAACCTTGGAGCCGGCAGCCTCAGCGGCGGCCAGCAGACCGTCCCAGGACTGGGCCTGCTCGGCAGTGATCTTGGTGGAATCATAGTACAGGAAGTAGTTGTTGCCACCGCCCATGGGGAAGGCATACAGCTTGCCATCCTTGGAGGATGCGGCTACAGAGCCTTCGCCGTTGGCAGCCTTCACATCGTCGATGGTCTTGTTTGCGTAAGCGGGCAGAACCTGGGCAATGTCACCATCCAGTGCCAGCAGCAACCAGATCGTTCAGCTGGTCGTTGGCGAAGGCGAAGACATCGGCAGCAGCCTCCACGTCGGTCAGAACGGTGTCCTTGGCAGTGGACTCGGATTCTACGCCGATCTTGATGTCAAAGGTCTGGTCGGGATACTGGGCCTTGAACTTCTCCACCAGTTCAGCCAGCAGAGCCTGATCTTCCTCCGCACCCCACAGGGTCAGGGAGATGGGTCCGCCGGAAGCGGCGGGAGCGGCAGGGGCAGCGTTACCAGCGGCAGGGGCCTGAGTCTCAGCAGTTTTACCGCTGCCGCCGCAAGCGGCAAGAGACAGGACCATGACCGCTGCCAGCAGCAGAGCGAGCAGTTTTTTCATGTGTTTTTCCTCCTAGTGTTGTTTATTTGCAACCGATTAGGCAACCGGTTGCCTTCGATATAAAGTATAATATAGCAAACTTTTTCTGTCAATTCGGGATTAGTACCAAGATTCCTGTTCGCTGTTTGTTCATAGTGACAGAAAACGTTATTTTTCCGGCAACCGTTTTCCTTCTGCCTGCCAGCACACTATTTCCGTTTCCATGAAAAAAGGGCCGCGGCATCCCGCCGCAGCCCTTTCAAAGGCCTATTTCGTTGAATCCCGCATGACCATCTGATATCCGGGCAGAATGTAATTTCCGTCCGCCTTGCCCCCCAATTTGTCGATCAGCTTCTGACAGGCGATCTTACCCAGCTCGGCAGCATCGAAATGCAGGCTGGTAATGGAGGGAATATGATTTTCCAGAAGAATGTTGTCGTAGTAGCTGACAATCTTCACATCCTGCGGAATCCGCACATTGCTGGTACGTAGATGAATCAGCACCATGTTGCAGATGTAATCGTCCATGCAGACAATACAGTCCGGCTTCTGGGCCAATACCATGTCGATGACCTCCGGCAGCCGGTTATCCCGGTTCACATTCAGATACACCATCTGGTCATCTCTGGATAATCCGGCTTGGCTGCAGGCATCCCAGAAGCCCTTCAGGCGGCTGTGGGTAACACAGTTGTTGTCATCTCCGCCGATCAGCGCCATTTTTCGGATCCCTCTGGTAATCAGAAGGGACGTAAGATCCCGGCAGGCGCCCCGGTTGTCATTGTCCACGCTGAGAACAGAAGTGTCCGAGGTTGGCCCGATGATCACAAAGGGCACCTGCTTTTCCTTCAGAAAGCCCACCACCGGAGAATCCACCAAGCTGCGCATGGCAATGACACCGTCGATCTTTCGATTATCGATCAGCCGGGCGATATGCTCCACCGGTTTTTCACTGTCCATGACCATCAGCACGTCATAGCCATTATTGGACGCGATCTTGCACACGCCCCGCAGGCATTCCCGGAAGAACGCTTCATCCAGCACCCCCACATAGTCCGGCATCATCAGCCCGATATTGTAGGTCTGATTCTTTGCCAGGCTCTGTGCCACCGCATTGGGACGGTAACCGCACTGGTCGATGAAGGCAAGAATTCTGGCTCTCGTCTGCGCACTTAAATTACCCTTTCCGGAGATTGCTTTGGATACCGTGGCCTTGTTCACGCCCAGCTCCTTGGCAATATCATTCAGGGTATATATCTTCTTTTCACCGTGCTCTGTAGGCAAGTTCTCACCTCATCATAATCGTTTTTGTGTGCCATATCCCATAAAAAAGTCATATCGGTGATATTATCAGTGAAATTGGGATGTGTCAAGCATCCGCATCTGGTATTCGTATAAAATAGTCCGCAACAAACAGGAAAGAACGAGATTCCATCGATATCTACCGGTATTTAATTGCTTATTCGGTTCAATACAGACTGCCGTACTGGATATCAAATGTTCCCAATAGTTCTCTACAATTTTCCGGAATAGTCAGACGCTCTTGTTCTGTTGCAGTAATCAGAAACAGAAACTCCGTCTGGTTTGTTCCTTCGCCCGAAAGATGCAGCCGGTATTCGCCGTATGTGGTATCGTCCGCATCGTATAG
>CAMGCA010000022.1 GCA_946011705.1 uncultured Clostridia bacterium
TCCGTTGAGACCATGTACCGTGCCAAAACCGGTGCGCATCAACTGTATACGCTGCGCGAACGTTACAATGGACGTCCTCTTCCCCAGGTGGACATTGTGGATATGCGGGAGGAGCTGAAGCTGGGAAACGACACTTCCCTGAGCATTCCCCTCCGGGAGGATATTTTGCGGGCCTGGGACGCCGGGAAGCAGACGATCCTGCTCCTCAACCGCCGGGGCAACAGCCGGGCACTGGTGTGCGTGGACTGCCGGGAAACCCCGGAGTGCCCCCGGTGCAATGTGAAGCTGACCTATCACAGCGCCAACAACCGCCTCATGTGCCACTACTGCGGCTTTTCCCAGCCCGTACCGGAGCGGTGCCCCAGCTGCGGCGGGCCGCTGAAGACCATCGGCACCGGCACCCAGAAGGTGCAGCAGGAGCTGAATGCCCTGTTCCCCGACATGGAAACCCTTCGCATGGACACGGATACGGTCAGCGCGGTGAATACCCACGAGAAAATTCTGGAACACTTCCAGCAGGAAAATATTCCAATTCTCCTTGGCACCCAGATGGTGGCCAAGGGCCTGAATCTGCCGAATGTGACGCTGGTGGGCGTGTTGGACGCGGATCTGAGTCTGTACACCGGGGGCTACCGAGCGGGGGAGACCACCTTCAATCTGCTGACCCAGGTGGTGGGCCGGGCAGGCCGGGGGGATACCCCCGGACAGGCGGTGATCCAGACCCTCCAGCCGGAGCACCAGATCATCCGCCTGGCGGCGAAGCAGGATTACGATGGGTTTTATGATCTGGAAATCCGCCTGCGGCAGGCCCAGAGCGCTCCGCCCTTTGGGGATCTGGCAGCGGTGACCTTCACCGGGCAGGAGGAGGGGAGTGTTCTGCGGGGGGCGGCTAACTTTCGGGACAGCCTGAACGCCTGCCTGCGGCAAACGCCCTATTCGGAAGAACGATGCGCCGTGCTGGGGCCTGCCCCCTGCGTGGTGCCCAAGGTAAATTACAATTTCCGGTATCAGCTGACTCTGCGGTGCCGGATGAGCAAGCCCTTGCGGCAGCTGCTTTCGTATCTTCTGCGGCAGTTTAGCAAGGATCAAGCCAACCGGGGCGTCAATGCCTTCATCGACGTCAACGGCTACGATATGTAAAGAGAGGAACGAGCTATGGGACTGCGGAAAATTCTGACGGACAAGGACCCCGCGCTGCACAAGGTGTGCAGACCGGTGGAGAAATTTGACGGACGGCTTCACAAGCTGCTGGACGACATGGCGGAAACTCTGGAGCAAGCCAATGGCGTGGGACTGGCAGCCCCCCAGATCGGCATTCTGCGCCGGGTGGTGCTGGTGGACACCGGCGAAGAGGTTCTGGAACTGATCAACCCCACCCTGCTGGAAACCAGCGGGGAGCAGGTGGGCGCGGAAGGGTGCCTCAGCGTTCCCGGCAAGTACGGACTTGTGAAGCGGCCTAACTACGCCAAGGTTCGTGCCCAGGACCGGAACGGCAACTGGTACGAGGCCGAGGGCGAGGAGTTGATCGCCCGGTGCTTCTGCCATGAGCTGGACCACCTGGATGGCATTGTGTACACCGAGGTTATGGAGCGGTTCCTCACCGATGAGGAGCTGGCGGGAGACGAGGACTAATGCGGGTTGTATTCATGGGAACGCCGGACATTGCGGCGACCTGTCTGAAAAAAATATTGGCGGACGGTTTTGAGGTTGTGGGCGTCTATACCCAGCCCGACCGTCCCAAGGGCCGGGGCATGAAGCTGGTAGCTTCCCCCGTGAAGGAAGTGGCGCTGGCCGCCGGGATTCCCGTGCTTCAGCCCGAGAACTTCCGGGAGGAGGAGACGGTGGAAGCCCTGCGGGAATTAAAGCCCGACATCTGCGCCGTGGTGGCATACGGCCGGATTCTGCCCCAGAAGGTGCTGGATGTGCCCACTTTCGGTTGCATCAACATTCACGCCAGCGTCCTGCCTAAGTATCGGGGCAGCGCCCCCTATCAGTGGGCGGTGCTGGACGGCTTGCCGGAGACCGGCGTGACGGCTATGTATCTGTGCCGGGAGATGGATGCGGGGGATATCATCGATGTTTCCAAAACTCCCATTGGGGAGAATGAGACTGCCGGGGAACTGCTTGACCGTCTGGCGGTGCTGGGGGCGGAGCTGCTGAGCAAGACCCTGAGCCGGTTTGAAAAAGAAGGAAAGGTGCCTGGGGTTCCCCAGAATCCGGATGCGGTTTCCTACGCTCCCATGCTGGATAAGACTATGTGCCCCATTGACTGGAATAAAACGGCTCAGCAGGTGCATAACCATGTACGGGGCCTGCATCCCTGGCCTGTGGCCACCATGGTTTTGCAGGGGAAGACTTTCAAGGTTCACGACACCCGGGTGGTGTCCGGCAGCGGCACACCGGGGCAGATTCTGGGCCTGACCAAAACCGGCCTGGTCATCGCCTGCGGCGAGGGCGCGGTGGAAGTGACCTCCCTGCAGGCCGAGGGCGGCAAACGGATGGCGGCTCCCGACTACTTCCGGGGCCACCCGCTGGAAAGCTGATGGGCGCTAGGGAAACAGCGCTGAACGCGCTGATTGCCTGCCGCCGGGACGGGGCTTGGCCCAACGGCGTGCTGAAAACCGCCATCCGCCGGGATCATCTGGACAGCCGGGAGGCGGCTCTGGCCACGAAATTGACCTACGGCGTATCCCAGAACCGGGGAAAGCTGGATTTCTATTTAAGTCAGCTTTTGAAGGGGAAATTGAAGGATCTGCACCCGGTGGTGCGGGATATTCTCCATCTGGGACTGTACCAGCTTTACGAATTAGACAAAATTCCCGACAGCGCGGCGGTGAATGAATCCGTGGCGCTGGCGAAGAAATACTGCAAAAATCCCAAGGCGGCCCCGCTGGTCAACGGCGTTCTGCGAAACGCCGTCCGTACCCGGGGGCAGCTCAAGGAGCCGACCTCCTACGCCGACCGCTACAGTCACCCCGATCCCCTGATTTCGCTTTTGAAGCAGAATCTCCCCAAGGGAACCCGGGAGCCCATGCGGATGGCGGACAACGCCGCCCCGGAGACGGGGGTGCAGGTGAATACCCTGAAAACCACCGCCGACGCTCTGGCAAAGACGCTGGAAGGAATGGGCATTGGGGTTCGGCACCACGATTGGATGCCCGACTGCCTGATTCTTTCCGGTACGGGGGATTTGGAAAAACTGGAACCCTTCCGGGAAGGCCTGTTTTATGTGCAGGATCCAGCAGCGAAGCTCAGCGTGCTCTGCGCCCAGCTTCCCCAAGAGGGAGCACGGGTGCTGGACTGCTGCGCGGCCCCGGGGGGGAAAAGCTTTGCCGCGTCCATTGCCATGGGCGGACACGGCAGCATCACCTCCTGTGACATACATCCCCACAAAACCGGCCTGATTTCCGCCGGGGCTGAGCGTCTGGGCCTGACCAACATCACAGCAAGGATACAGGATGCGGCGGAATTTGTCCCCCAGTGGGAGGAAACCATGGATGCGGTTATTGCGGACGTACCCTGCTCCGGTTTGGGGATTATCCGAAAAAAGCCGGATATCCGTTATAAAAATGTGGAAGAAATGAAGGATTTGCCGGAATTACAGCTGAAAATTCTGGAAAATCAATCTCGCTATGCAAAAAAAGGCGGTCTGCTGCTCTACTCCACCTGCACAGTGCTGCGGCGGGAGAATGAGGATGTTGTAAACGCATTTCTGGAACGGCACGGGGATTTTTTCACGGAATCTCTGCCCTTGCCGGATGTGCTCCCAAAGAATGACACCGGGATGCTGACCCTGATTCCCGGACAGTACGATACCGACGGCTTCTTCATTTGCCGTCTGCGGAGGAAAGCATGAATCTGAAATCCCTGACCCAGCCGGAGCTGGCAGATGTTTTAAGAGGGCTGGGTCAGCCCGCCTTCCGGGCCAAACAGGTGTTTACATGGCTTCATAAGGGCGTCCGCTCCTACGATGAGATGACAAACCTGCCCAAACAGCTGCGGGAGGCCCTGGCCCGGGACTATCCCCTGTACATTCCCAAGGTGGTGCGAAAGCAGGAATCCCAAAAGGACGGCACCATCAAATATCTCTGGCAGCTGTCTGACGGCAACTGCGTGGAGACGGTGCTCATGCGCTACCGCTACGGCAACACCGTCTGCATCTCCACGGAGGTGGGCTGCCCCATGGGCTGTGCCTTCTGCGCCTCCACCATCGGCGGGCTGGTGCGGCGCTTAGAGCCGTTTGAAATGCTGGATGAGGTGCTGTTTACCCAGGTGGATTCCGGCCTGCCCATCTCCCACATCGTGCTCATGGGCATCGGAGAGCCGCTGGACAACTTTGACAACGTCATGCGCTTTCTGGAGCTGGTGAACAGCGCCGACGGCATGAACATTTCCATGCGCCATATCAGCTTAAGTACCTGCGGTCTGGTGCCGAAAATCGATGCCCTGGCAGAGAAAAAGTTGCAAATCAGTCTGGCTATCTCCCTCCACGGCCCCAACAACGAGCTGCGAAGCCGGGTCATGCCGGTGAACAAGGCCTATCCGATTGAAGAATTGCTGGCGGCCTGCCGCCGGTACTACGAGGCCACCGGACGGCGCATCCATTTTGAGTACGCCATGATTGACGGCGTTAACGACACCCCGGAGTGCGCCAGGGAATTGCTGAAACGGCTGAAGGGTCTGGGCGCGCACGTCAATCTCATCCCTCTGAACCATGTGGAGGAAAGCCCCCTGAAGCCCAGCTCCAAGGAAGCCGTGGCCCGGTTTCAGAAGATTTTGGAGGACGGCGGCGTGACGGCTACGGTGCGAAGAACCCTGGGCGGGGACATTGACGCCTCCTGCGGCCAGCTGCGGCGGAAGTATCAAAAAGAGAGACAGTAGATTAGATACGGAAGACAGAAGGTGCTGCGCGTATGCAGAGCTGGGGACTTACCGATCCTGGCTGCGTCCGGAAGCAAAATCAGGACGCCTACCAAATTGAACAGCTGGACCGGGAGACGCTATTGTGCGTGGTCTGCGACGGCATGGGCGGCGCCAAATCCGGCAATATCGCCAGCACCCTGGCCATGGAGGTCTTCGTGGAGGAGATTCGCCGCAGCTGGGTGAAGGGAATGGAATCCGACCGGGTGGATCAGATGCTGCGCAGCGCGGTAAAGCTGGCGAATTTCACGGTTTATGACCAGTCCGCCCAGTTTGAGGACTTTGCCGGCATGGGCACCACCCTGGTGGCGGCGGGGGTGCGCAAGCACAAGGCCACGGTGGTCAACGTGGGCGACAGCCGGGCCTATGGCATCAACCGCACAGGCATCCACCAGATTTCCAAGGACCACTCCCTGGTGCAGATGATGGTGGACCGGGGGGAACTGACAGCGGAGGTGGCCAAGAGCTATCCGGGCAAGAACTTCATCACCCGGGCCATCGGCACGGAGCCCATGGTTCTGTGTGACATTTTTCACTGGAGCGTCAGCCGGGGGGACTATCTTCTCCTGTGCTCTGACGGACTGAGCAATCTGATGGACGATCAGGAGATTCTCTTCGAGGTCGCCCACGGGGTCAATAAGCATCAATGCTGCAAGCGGCTGCTGGATATCGCCAAGAGCCGCGGCGCACCGGACAACGTGACCAGCATTCTGGTGTTGGTTTAAGCCGAAAGGAGCATTTAGCACTTATGGATCAATACATTGGACGGCTGCTGGACGGGCGCTATGAGATTCTGGAAATCATCGGCACCGGCGGCATGGCCGTCGTCTATAAAGCGCGCTGCCATCGGCTGAACCGGTTGGTGGCCATTAAGATACTGAAAGACGAATTCGCCAGAGACGAGGAATTCCGCCGCCGGTTCCGGGCGGAGGGCGAGGCCGTGGCCATGCTGAGCCACCCCAACATCGTGCAGGTGTACGACGTTTCCACCTCCGACAGCGCCAACTTCATTGTCATGGAGCTGATCGACGGCATCTCTCTGAAGGAATATATGGAGAAAAAGGGCGTCCTCAACTGGAAGGAGACCCTGCACTTCTCCCTGCAGATCGCCAAGGGCCTGGAGCACGCCCACAGCCGGGGCATCGTCCACCGGGACATCAAGCCCCACAACATTATGGTGCTGAAAAACGGCTCCGTGAAGGTCATGGACTTTGGCATCGCCCGAGTCATGAATAAGAGTAACACCCTGACCAAGGAGGCTTTGGGCAGCGTCCACTACATCTCCCCGGAGCAGGCCAAGGGCGGCCACACGGATAACCGCTCTGACCTGTATTCTCTGGGCGTTGTGATGTACGAGATGATGGCGGGCCGCCCGCCCTACGACGGCGAATCCGCCGTGTCCGTAGCCATCCAGCACATCAACGGCGGCGCGGCTCTGCCCTCCGCCTATAATCCCAACATTCCCACGGGTCTGGAGCAGATCATCATGAAGGCCATGGCGCTGGAGGCCCGGGACCGGTACGTTTCCGCTACGGAAATGCTGCAGGATATGGAGGAATTCCGGAAAAATCCCGCCATTGTCTTTGATTACCACACCCTGATGGACGATGCCACCCGGAAGATTCCCAGCGTTCCCATGACCACGGCGGAAAAGAAGGTGCAGCTGCGAACCGGCGAACGCCCGGCGGCGGTGTCTCAGCAGACCGGCCAGCGGCGTACCGGCACGGCGGCCCGGCCTGTGACCGCTCAGCGGGACAGCGAGATCGTCAGCCGTGTTCAACAGAAGCACCGTCAGGAGCGGAAAAAGAAGGACAGCGAGCGCAGCCGGGTGGCAACCACCGCCATCGTGATCTGCTGCGCCGTGGCAGTGTTCGCCATCATCGTGTTCCTCATGGCCCTGTTCAGCGGCGCACTGCTGGATCAGGAGAAGGACACGGTGGAGGCGCCCTACCTCACCGGCGGGCTGTACAGCGAAGCCCTGGTGGAAGCTCACCCGGATTTCAACATCCGCCTGCGGCCCCAGCAGTACAGCGACAGCCACCCCAAGGACGAGATCATCAGCCAGCAGCCCACGGGGGGAACCAAGGTCCAGCGGGGGTCGGATATCTGGATCACCGTCAGCATGGGCCCGGAGCCGGAGGTCATGAAGCTGGACAATTTTGTGGGGGCCGACGCGGAGGAGGCCTACAAGCTGCTGGACAGCCAGGGCTTCAAGCCCCTGAAAAAGAGGGAAGCCAGCTATGTCTACGAGGCGGGCATCGTGACCCGCACCGACCCGGCGGCGGATTCCGAGGTCACGGCGGGCCAGACCATCTACATTTACGTCAGCACCGGCCCTGAGGTGGTGGAAACCTCTATGCCCAATGTGGTTGGGCTGGAGCTGGCCCGGGCCAGGGAGCTGATGGAGCAGATGGGCTTCACCAACGTGCGCTACGAGCCTACGGAAAGCTCCCGGCCGGAAAATGAGGTGGTCTACCAGTCCGTGGGGAAAAACGAAACGGTGGACGTGTCCGCGGAAATCATCGTCCAGTATTCCACCGGCGTGGCGGAGACAGTGGAAAGCGAGCCGCCGGCGCAAACCGAATCCGAAGCCACGGCGCCGCCCTTCAGCGTGTCCTGGGTGGTGCCGGAGCGGGATGAGGAGTACCGGCTGGATGTATGCCTGGGGGGAACCAAGGATGTTCTGTTCTCCAAGCTGATTTCCCCCGGAGCCAAGACGGTTCTGCTGGACCTGTCCGGCAGCGGCGTTGTGTACTACGACCTGTACATCGATGGCGAGTTCGCCGAAACCAAGACGGTGGACTTTTCGCCCAGAAGCGTGGAGTCCGGCCCATGACGGAAAAAACAGAAGGGCGCATTCTGCGCTCGCTCAGCGGTTTTTATGATGTCCAGACCCCCGGGGGGCTGATCACCTGCCGGGCCAGAGGCATTCTGCGCAAGGCGGGCAATTCCCCCCTCACCGGCGACCTGGTGGAAATTTCCGTGGAGAAGGGGAAGGGCATGGTGGAGCGAATCCTGCCCCGGAAGAACCACTTCATCCGCCCGGCGGTGGCCAATGTGGACGCGCTGGTGGTGTTCGCCGCCAATGTGAACCCCGTAACGGAGCCGTTCCTCATTGACCGGGTGGCGGCCATCGCGGGAGACCAGAACGTGGACGTATACCTGTGCGTCAACAAGTGTGACCTGGACCCGGCTTATGATCTGGTTCGGATTTATGAGCACGCGGGCTTCCCGGTCATTTGTACCAGCGCGGAAACCGGGGAAGGAGTGCAGGAGCTTCGGTCCCTGCTGGAAGGCAAGCTCACGGCCTTCACCGGCAACTCCGGCGTGGGCAAGAGCAGCATTCTCAACCGGCTGGCACCGGAATTAAAGCTGGAAACCGGCGAGGTTTCGGAGAAGCTGGGTCGTGGGCGGCACACCACCCGCCATGTGGAGCTGTACCGCCTTGGGGAAGACACCTATGTGGCAGACACACCGGGTTTCTCCTCCTTCGACACCGACCAGATGGAGCTGATTCTGAAGGAGAATTTGCAGTATGCCTTCCCGGACTTTGGAAGCTTCATCGGAAAGTGCCGCTTTGACGACTGCTCCCACCGCAAAGAGCCGGACTGCGCCGTCCGTGCGGCGGTGGAGGCCGGGGAGATTGAAAAGAGCCGGTACGAAAGCTATTTGAAGCTTTACGAAAAGTCCAGCCAGATCAAGGCCTGGGAGATCAAATAATGATTATGTCATTGCGAACCAGCGCGCACGCTGGTGTGGCAATCCGCATCCCCATAAGCTGTTTTTAAGGAGAACGGATTGCCGCGCCACTTAAGCGCACTGGCGTGGCAATGACATTCTGTTAATCAGCAAAAAGTATCCTACCAGAGAACGATACCGAGCAGACCCAATGGTGTAACGATGATCGCCGGTGTTCGCAACGCATTGTCTGCGGCCACTGGCCGCCCGCAGATTGTACGAAAATGACGGACAAAGTTTGTGGTTTTTTCTGAAATTTTTCTTGACAATTTCACTTTGAGGTGGTATTATATCTGAGCGCGTGTGGGGAGAGACTGCGCGCGCACTGCGATGATGCGGGAGATTGCGTCTTATGGCGGTAACTTCCGCGGAGTATGTCCGGTCATCGGGCGGCTGAACTGCCTTGTGTGTGCTTGCGTATATCGCTGCGCCTATGGGAAGGGTCGGCCTCGGTCGGCCATTTTTCATGGCTTAGAGTGATACGCACGGCGGCGCGGACAAGTAAGTTCGACCGTACCCAGCCACTACGCAAACTGAGTACGATATTCAAGGAGGAAAACAAACCATGGCAAACCAGATGATCCGCATTCGGCTGAAGGCTTACGATCACCAGCTGATCGACTCCAGCGCTGCAAAGATCGTGGAGACCGCGAAGCGCAACGGCGCTCAGGTTTCCGGCCCCATCCCGCTGCCCACCAAGAAGGAAGTTGTTACCATCCTTCGCTCTGTCCATAAGGACAAGGACTCCCGTGAGCAGTTCGAGCGCAGAACCCACAAGAGACTGATCGATATTCTCAACCCCAACCAGAAGACCATTGAGGCCCTGATGAGCCTGGATCTTCCCGCTGGCGTTGAGATTGAGATAAAGCTCTGATTTGCTGGTAACAGAGCAAATCAAAGCAGCCCGCACTGTCTGGCATCGGGCGGACGGGTCATGTCGGTAACCGTCCCAATGCGGTATGCCGACCAATAACCTAATTAAAAGGAGAAAACCAAAATGCAGAAAGCAATCATCGGCAAGAAGGTCGGAATGACCCAGATCTTCGATGAGAGCGGCAAGGTGATCCCTGTTACCGTCGTGGAAGCAGGCCCCTGCACCGTCACTCAGAAGAAGACCGTCGAGACCGACGGCTACGCAGCCGTCCAGCTGGGCTTCGGAGACATCAAGGAGTCCAAGCTGACCAAGCCTGAGGCTGGCCACCTGAAGAAGGCCGGCGTCGAGGCTAAGAAGCACCTGAAGGAATTCAAGCTGGAGAACGCTGCCGACATGAATGTGGGCGACGTTGTGAAGGCTGACACCTTCGCCGCTGGCGACATGATCGATGTCACCGGCATTTCCAAGGGCCACGGCTATCAGGGCGTTGTAAAGCGCCACGGCGCTGGCCGCACCCCCATGACTCACGGCGGCGGCCCTGTCCATCGTCACGCCGGTTCCATGGGCGCCTCCTCTCATCAGTCCCGTATCTTCCCCGGTAAGATCGGCGCTGGTCAGATGGGCAACGAGCAGGTCACCATTGAGAACCTGGAGGTTGTCAAGGTGGACGCTGAGCTGAACATGATCGTCATCCGCGGCGCCATTCCCGGCCCCAAGGGCGGTCTGGTCTACCTGCGCAACACCGTCAAGAACAACAAGGTCAAGAACGTGGAGACCGGCATCAGCAAGAACCCGCAGAAGGCTTCCGGCAGAAACCCCCAGAAGGCTTCCGCAAGAGGCTAAGGAAAGGAGATCTTAAATCATGCTTAAGACGAATGTTTATGATATGTCCGGCAAGCTGGTTGGCGAGATCGAACTCTCCGAAGCTGTGTTCGGCATTACCCCCAACGGCGCCGCTGTTCACGACGCGGTTAAGAATCACCTGGCCAACAAGCGGCAGGGCACCCAGTCCGCTCTGACCCGGGCTGAGGTCTCCGGCGGCGGCCGGAAGCCCTGGCGTCAGAAGGGCACCGGCCGGGCCCGTCAGGGCAGCACCCGTGCTCCCCAGTGGACCCACGGCGGCATCGTGTTCGCTCCCAAGCCCCGCTCCTACAGCTTCGGCCTGAACAAGAAGGCCAAGCGGCTGGCTCTGAAGAGCGTGCTCAGCGCCAAGGTGGCCGAGAGCGCTCTGGTGGTCATCGACGCCATCAAGATGGACGCTCCCAAGACCGCTGATTTCGCCAAGTTCCTGAAGGCCGTGGGCTGCGACACCAAGACCCTGGTGGTCACCGCCGCCGCTGACGCCAACGTCGTCAAGTCCGGCCGCAACATCCCCGGCTGCGAGGTCACCTTCGCCAACCTGCTGAACACCTACGACGTGCTGAACGCCAACAAGCTGGTTGTTGACAAGGCAGCCCTCCAGAAGATCGAGGAGGTATTCGCATAATGAACGCTTACGATATCATCAGAAGACCTGTCATCACCGAGCAGTCCATGGAGGCTGTGGCTGACAAGAAGTACGTTTTCATGGTGGACGTCAACGCCAACAAGACCCAGATCAAGGAAGCCGTTGAGCTGGCTTTCGGCGTGAAGGTCGCCAAGGTCAACACCATCCGCATGCAGGGCAAGGTCAAGCGCACCGGCGCTTACCCCGCCGGCAAGCGTGCCGAGTTCAAGAAGGCGATCGTCACCCTGACCGCCGATTCCAAGACCATCGAGTTCTTCGAGGGCATGGTCTAATCAATCTCAAAAAGGAGAGAAACGCAAATGGCAATTAAGACTTTTAAGCCTTACACCGCCGCCCGCCGCAACATGACTGTTTCCGGCTTCGACGGCGTGGACAAGAAGGCAAAACCTGAGCGTAGCCTGGTTGAGACCCTGAAGAAGCATGCCGGTCGCAACAGCTATGGTCACATCACTGTCCGCCACAAGGGCGGCGGAAACAAGCGGAAGTACCGCGTGATCGACTTCAAGCGTCTGAAGACCGAGATGCCCGCCACCGTGCAGCGCATCGAGTACGACCCCAACCGCTCCGCTTATATCGCACTTATCAAGTACGAGGACAATACCCTGTCCTACATTCTGGCTCCCTACGGCCTGAATCCCGGTGACGTGGTGGTGGCTTCCGCCAATGCCGACATCAAGCCCGGCAACTGCCTGCCCATCGCCAACATCCCTGTGGGTACTGTGATCCACAATGTGGAGCTGCAGCCCGGTCACGGCGCTCAGCTGGTCCGCTCTGCCGGTGCCGCCGCTCAGCTGATGGCCAAGGAAGGCGAGCTGGCTCAGGTTCGTCTGCCCTCCGGCGAGGTTCGCTACGTCCGTACCAACTGCACCGCCTGCATCGGTCAGGTGGGCAACCTGGATCACGAGAACGTCCACATCGGTAAGGCCGGCCGCAAGCGTCACATGGGCGTCCGTCCCACCGTCCGCGGCTCCGTCATGAACCCCAACGACCATCCCCACGGTGGTGGTGAGGGCCGCGCTCCTGTCGGCCGTCCCGGTCCTGTGACTCCCTGGGGCAAGCCCGCACTGGGTTACAAGACTCGCAAGACGAAGAACCGCTCCAATAAGTTCATCGTCAAGCGCAGAAACAGCAAGTAAGGAGGAAATGAAATGAGCAGAAGTATCAAGAAGGGCCCTTTCGTAGCTCCTGAGCTGTACAAGCGCGTGGAGGAGCTGAACAAGGCCGGTGAAAAGAAGGTTCTGAAGACCTGGTCTCGTTCTTCCACCATCTTCCCCTCCTTCGTTGGTCACACCATCGCTGTCCACGACGGTCGGAAGCACGTTCCTGTCTATATCACCGAGGACATGGTCGGTCACAAGCTGGGCGAGTTCGTCCCCACCCGTACCTTCCGTGGCCACTCCGGCAGCAAGACTGCGAACAGCAAGTAAGGAGGTAGAATGATGGAATTTTTTGCACATGTTAAATTCGTCCGTATGTCTCCTCGTAAGGTCAAGCTGGTTTGCGACATGATCCGCGGCAAGGACGTCAAGACCGCCGCCGCTCTGATGAGCCAGACCTCCAAGGCAGCCTGTGAGCCCATGGCCAAGCTGCTCAAGAGCGCTGTTGCCAACGCTGAGCACAACAACGGCATGAACGCTGAAAACCTGTACGTTTCCACTGTGGTTGCGAACCCCGGCCCCATCCTGAAGCGCGGCCGCATCGCTTCCCGCCGCGGTTTCGTTCGGATCAACAAGAGAACCACTCACATCACCATCGGTGTGAGCGAGAAGGCTTAATCAGGAGGTAGCTATGGGACAGAAAGTTAATCCCCATGGACTGCGTGTTGGTGTAATCAAGGATTGGGATTCCCGCTGGTATGCCCGCGAGGACAAGGTGGGCGACCTGATCGTCGAGGATTACAACATCCGTAAGTATCTGAAGAACAAGCTGTACGCCGCTGGCGTGGCTAAGATCGAGATCGAGCGTTCCAACGGCAAGGTCAAGATCAACCTGTGGTGCTCCCGTCCCGGCGTGGTGATCGGCAAGGCTGGCGCTGAGATCGAGAACCTGCGCAAGGAGATGGAAGTCAAGCTCGGTAAGAGCGTGAACCTGAACATCGTTGAGGTCCGCAGCCCCGACCTGAACGCTCAGCTGGTGGCTGAGAACATCGCTCAGCAGCTGGAGAAGCGTATCTC
>CAMGCA010000023.1 GCA_946011705.1 uncultured Clostridia bacterium
GCCCACCAGAGAGCAGCAGATGCAGCCGGAGTTCATCTCGGTGATGCTGATGCCCGCGTCCTGCAAAAAGCCGCCGTCGATGCCGATTTCGCCGAATTCGTTCTCGATGAGCACGATTTTCTGGCCCTTATAGGCCTCCTGGATCATTTTCTTAATCAGCGTGGTCTTGCCGGCACCCAGGAAGCCGGAGTAGATATCAATTTTTGTCATAATAGTCTCACCTTTCCAGTGTGATTGATTTTCTCAACACATTATTATAATATATTTTTGCAGGAAATGTTTGAAAATGCTGTTAACTTTTGGCAGGCGGCGCGAAAGTTTCCTCCACCGCGTATTCGTCGGTATCAGAAAAATGCCACCATTCTGCGGAATAGCCCCGAAAACCGTGCTTTTCCATGAGAATTTCCAGAAGCTCCGCGTGGGAGGCGGCGGTTTCGGTGCAGTCGGAATAATCCCGGTCGGCTTTTTTGGAAAAGTCGTCAAAGCCTGTGGGCATTTCCAGCTCGTTCCCATCCGTGTCCACCAGCGTGATGTCCACGGTGCTGCCGCGGCTGTGGGAACTGTGGCCTTTCTGGGGATTGGCGACAAAGGCCGGGTCGGGGCAGACCTCCCAGAGCCTGAATTGGGCGCTGACCGGACGGAAGCCGTCCCAGATTTTCAGGGAAAGTCCCAGCTGGGCCAGGTCTTCGCTGACTGCAATCAGCTTCTTCACGGTGCCGTAGCGCAGATAGGCGTCGGTGAAATCGTAGATGACCTGCCCGGTGAAGTTCCGGTTCGTGGCGTACAGCAGCTCCTGCCGGGCCGAGGGAATGTAGTCCAGCACCCGCACGAAATCCTCCGGGGCGGGAACCGGCAAGGTGTTTTCGATCGTCGCCGGAGGAAGTGTTTCCGGAGGAGCGGTCTGCGTCGGGACTGTCTCACCGGTGGGTGCTTCCGTTTCCACAGGCGCTTTTTCACAGCCGCAAAACAGAAGGAAAACTGCCAGAATCAGGGGAAGAAGCCGTGCTTTCATGGTGTTTCCTCCGTGAGCCGGATGCCCTTCATGTGGTCAATCATGGCCCGCATGGGGGCGGACAGCCACTTTTCCCGTCGGTAAAGCAGCTGCTTCCAGACGGCGATCCGCAGATCCGGCACATTCAGCCGCGTCAGTTGTCCGATGCGAACCATGCGCTCGGTGACGTAATCCGGCAGGAAGGACAGCCCCATATTTTCCCCCACCAGCTTGCAGATCAGATCTGCCTGGCCGGTTTCCAGCACGGGTGTGATCTCCAGAGAGCTTCGGGCCAGCTGCTCGTCCATCAGGCGGCGGTAGCTCATGCCCTTTTCCGTCAGCAGGAAAGGCTCCTCCAGAAGCTGCTCCAGTGCCACCGACCGCAGGTTCGCCAGTGGGTGACGGGGAGAGGCCACAAAATGCACGCCGATCTCTTCTTCGTCGGCGATGACGTAGTTGGTGTCGTAAACGTGGTCGTCCATGGTGCAGATCATGTCCACATCGTTGTGATCCAGGGATTCCAGCAGGGCGCTGGTGTCCAGGGTGATAATGTGCAGGCAGACCCTGGGGTAGGCCGTCCGGAACCGGGCGTAGTGCCCAACAATCAGCGGCTCGCACAGAGAGTCCGCCATGCCCAGCCGCAGCATTCCCGCCGGTTCCCGCCTCAGCCGGGAGCCCAGAAGCATTTCCTGCCCAGCATGGCAGATCTGCTGGGCGTAGCCCAGGGCGTCCCGCCCCGCGTCGGTCAGGGTGACGGTGTGGCCGATGCGGTCAAAGAGCTGAGCCCCCATTTCCTTTTCCAATTGCTTAATTTGAAAGGAGATGGTGGGCTGGGAATAGCCCAGCTTTTCGCCGGCCCGGGTGAAGCTGCCCAGTTCGGCGACCTCGATAAAAATATTCAGCGCCCGCAGATCCATAGCTGGCCTCCTGGAATTTAGAATGTAAATGAATTTCATTTAATTCATCAATTGGACTTACGCCGCTATCTATTATATACTCGTTGTGAATTCTGTCAAGAGGTAGATAAAATGGGTATTATTTCGGCAGTATACAATTTTCTTTGGGGAGATTTGTTCACGATTCCCATTGGCGGCGGAAGCGGTATCTCCCTGCTGGTGGCCCTGCTGATTCCCGCGGGACTGTACTTCACGGTGCGTACCCGGGCACTTCCGCTGCGGTGCTTCCCGGAAATGCTGCGCCTGATTGTCAGGCGGGAGACCGATAGAAAGGGCGGGGCAATATCAGGCGTCCAGGCCCTCATCGTGTCCACGGCCACCAGAGTCGGCATGGGCAACATGGTGGGCGTTGTGGCGGCGATTTCCGCTGGCGGCCCCGGCGCGGTGTTCTGGATGTGGGTGACAGCCCTGATTGGCGCCTCCACTGCCTTCGTGGAAGCCACCCTGGCCCAGCTTTATAAGGAGAGTGACCCCCTGTTCGGCGGCTACCGGGGCGGCCCGGCCTATTACATCCACGCCTTTTTCAGCCGGGGGAAGAAGAAAAGCATCCTGGCCATGGCCTTTGCTCTGTCGGGCCTTCTGTGCTGGTGCGGCGTGAGCCAGGTCATCAGCAACTCCGTCTCCGCCTCCTTCCAGAATGCCTTCTCCATCCCGCCCATCGTGTCCACGGTGATATTGGTTGCTCTGGCGGCGGTGGTGGTGCTGCGGAAAAACGCCAGTGTGAAGGTGCTGGACGTGATTGTGCCCATCATGGCGGGGTTCTATTTTCTGCTGGCGATTTTTGTCATTGTGAAAAACGCCGCTCTGCTGCCCGGGGTCTTCGGACACATCGTGGAGGAGGCCTTCGGCCTGCGTCAGGCCGCGGCGGGGGCCTTCGGTGGGGCGCTGATGAACGGCGTCAAGCGGGGACTGTTTTCCAATGAGGCAGGTTCTGGCTCCGCTCCCTGCGCCGCCGCTGCCGCCAAGGTCAGCCATCCGGCCAAGGCGGGGCTGCTGCAGGCCTTCGGCGTCATCCTGGACACCATCGTCATCTGTACCTGCACCGCCATGCTCATGCTGCTGGCCCCGCAGGAAGCGTTGGAGGGCCTGAGTGGAATGGCTCTGCTGCAAACCGCCATGGGCTGCCATTTTGGACAGTGGGGTGTGATTTTCGTGGCGATTACCCTGTGGCTGTTCAGCTTTTCCACCTTTATCGGCATCCTCTATTATGCCCGCTCCAACGTGGCCTATCTGTTCGGCGACCGCTGGGCGGCCCAGCGGGGCTTCCAGATCGTGGCGCTGGGAATGCTGTTCATCGGCGGACTGGCGGCGTATACCTTCGTGTGGGATTTGGGAGATATCGGCATTGGTCTTATGACCATTTTCAACCTGATTGCCGTGGTGCCCATGTCCGGGCAAGCGATTCAAGCACTGAAAGACTATGAATCCCGGAAGGAGGAACTGAGATGAATCGGATTTTAGAGGTCTGTGTGGATTCCTACGCCTCGGCCGTGGCGGCAATTGCGGGCGGGGCGGACCGGCTGGAACTGTGCAGCGCCCTCAGCGTGGGGGGCCTGACCCCGTCGGCGGCGCTTTTGCGACAGATTCGTAAGGGCAGCGATATTCCCATCCGCTGCCTGATGCGCCCCCGGGGCGGAGACTTTTTCTATACGCCGGAGGAAATCCAGCAAATGGCCATGGAAATGGCGGCACTGCGGGGCGCGGGAGCGGATGGCTTTGTCATCGGCTGTCTGACCGCCGATGGCGAGTTGGACGGGAACGCCATGGAACCGCTCCTAAAAGAAGCGTCCGGGCTGGGCCTGACCCTGCACCGCTGCATCGATGTGTCCCGCGATTTGGAGGAAACCTACCGACAGGCCGCGCTTTTGGGCTTTGACACGGTGCTGACCAGCGGCGGCGCGGGGAAGTGTCTGGACGGCATGGAAACCATCGGCAGTCTTTTTGCAATCCGGGACAAAGAGAACGGCCCGGAGGTTCTCATTGGAGCGGGAGTAAATGCGGGCGTGATCGCCGCTTTCCGGGAGAAGTATCCTCAGTCCCGGGCCTTCCACATGAGCGGCAAGACAGAAATCGAAAGCGGGATGCGCTTTCGCCGGGAGGGCGTTCCCATGGGCCTGCCGGGGGTCGACGAGTGGCACATCCCGGTGACCAGCGACGAGCCGAACGGGGAAGGAAAGGAACGCGGGCGTTAAAGAAAAGCTGTCATTCCGAGCCAGTGCGCACACTGGCGTGGGAATCCGTATTCCTTCAGATAGACGGATTGCCACACCAGTGACGTTGGACACTGGTTCGCAATGACAGCGTTTTTTATGCAGTTTTACTTTGCCCGGGAACCAAAGTTCACGGAGGTATCGCCCTGGGCGTTGACACCGAACTCGTAATCCTTGCCGGGGAGGACGGCGTTCATGAAGATGCCCACCAGAGCGGCTACGGCCAGACCGGACAGGCTGATGGTCACGCCGCCCAGAGGAATCACGATGGCACCGTTGTAGCTGACGCCCACAGCCAGCCCCAGAATCATGGCGGCAATTAGCACGTTGCGGCTCTTGGTGAAGTCTACCTGATTTTCCACCACGTTGCGCACACCCACGGCGGAGATCATGCCGTACAGCACCAGGCTGACACCGCCCATGGTGGCGGCGGGCATGGCCACGATCAGCGCGGCGAACTTGGGGCAGAAGGAAAGGATGATGGCGAAG
This sequence comes from uncultured Clostridia bacterium, assembly GCA_946011705.1. GTDB lineage: Bacteria > Bacillota > Clostridia > Oscillospirales > Oscillospiraceae > Faecousia. The sequence goes on from CAMGCA010000023.1 coordinate 4,647, forward strand.
AAGGCGGCCAGACGAACCACCTTGGGGTCGTAGACCTTGGAAAGCGCCAGTACGCCGGTGTTCTCACCGTAGGTGGTGTTGGCGGGAGCGCCAAACAGGGAGGCCAGGGTGGTAGCCAGGCCGTCGCCTACCAGGGTGCGGTGCAGGCCGGGGTCAGCCACGAAATTCTTACCTACGGTGGAGGAGATGGCGCACATATCGCCGATGTGCTCCACGATAGTGGCCAGGGCGATGGGGGCGATGGTGATAACGCTGGTCAGCAGAAGCCCTGCGTCAAAGTTTGTGGAGAAGATGGAGAACACGGTGTTGCCCCAGATCACGGGCAGGCCGAACCACTTGGCGCTGGACACGGCGGCGGCAACGTTTGCCCGGGCGGAGGGATCGACGATCAGGGCGAACAGGTAGGATGCCACGACGCCCAGCAGAATGGGGACGATCTTGACCATGCCCTTGCCCCAGATGTTGCAGGCCACGACCACCAGAATGGCAACCAAGGCAATCAGCCAGTTGCTGCGGCAGTTGCTGATGGCGGAGCCGGCCAAAGACAGGCCAATGCAGATGATGATGGGGCCGGTGACGATGGGGGGGAAGTAACGCATGACCTTGCCTGCGCCGAAGGCCTTGAAGAACGCGGCCAGCACCAGATACACAAGACCGGCAACCGCAACGCCGAAGCAGGCGTAGGGGAGCATGGCGGTGTTGGGAGCGCCGTCCAGCATGGGGGCGATGGCGGCGTAGCCGCCCAGGAAGGCGAAGGAGGAGCCCAGGAAGGCGGGCACTTTCCAGCCGGTGATCAGGTGGAACAGCAGGGTGCCGAGGCCGGCGAACAGCAGGGTGGTGGACACGTTCAGGCCGGTGAGGGCGGGCACCAGAACCGTGGCGCCGAACATGGCGAACAGGTGCTGAAGGCCGAGGATCAGCGTCTTAGGCGTGCCGAGAGTTTTTACGTCGTAGACCGCTTCATTGTTTTCCATAAAATGAAAGCCTCTCTTTCTAAATTGGTATCCGTTTCTTAACCGGTATCCGTGGCAAGTATACTCCGATTTTGAGGGATTTTCAATGACTTTTTGCGCTGGAATTTGGAAGGATTCCACTTTTCCTTTTGTGGAAAATCACGGAGTATGGGTTTTCCCCTGTTTTCGGCTGAAAACATTAGCCGCCGGGACGGGGCAATATTTGCACGTCCGCGCCCTGTGGGCGATTGTTTTTTGTGCAAATACAACATTTCCGCTCCCAGCGATTGACAATTCCCGCTTTTGCAAGTATACTATCCTCTATATTTCAGCACGATGTGCTTTTTTCGGAGGGAAAGCAACCAATGGTAAAAAAATGGAATGTGACGATTCCGAAGCTGTCCGGTGACACGCCCCGCCGCGCCTACATCTGGCTGCCGGAGGATTATGAGGAAAACCCGGACAAGCGTTACCCTGTCATGTATATGTTCGATGGGCATAACGTGTTTTTTGACGAGGACGCCACCTTTGGAAAATCCTGGGGCATGGCGAAATACATGGAGGAGAATCCCAGAGACTTAATTATCGTTGCCGTGGAGTGCAACCATGAAGGCAACCGCCGTCTTGTGGAGTACGCCCCCATGACCTACACCAATTCCGAGCACGGTCACATCAAGGGCAAGGGCAGCGTGATGATGAACTGGATGGTGAAGGAGCTGAAGCCCTACATTGACGAAACCTACCGCACCCTGCCGGACCGGAAGAACACCATTATCGCCGGTTCCTCCATGGGCGGCCTCATTGCCCTGTACGGCGTGACGGTGTACAATCATATTTTCCAGCGGGGCGCCTGCCTGTCCCCCAGCCTGTGGGTAGCTCCCGGCAAGGTGCTGGAGTTTGTTGCCCGGGCTCATATCCGCCGAGATACCCAGGTCTACATGGACTACTGCTAATTGGAAATGTTCAACCCCACGGCCACCCAGGAGTCCATGATTTCCGCAGCCCACCTGCTGCTGACCAAGCGGGTGAACCTGACCCTGCGGATCGTCCCCGGCGGCAACCACAGTGAAGCCAGCTGGGAAAAGCAGATTCCCATTTTTATGGACTGCCTGGGACTTTGATATGACAATAAGGAGAGATAGAAAACATGGAAATTCGGTATGAAAAGCATTGGAGCGGTTACCTGAACCGGGAGATGGAGTTCAAGATCTACGGCAGCTGCGGCAAGCCTGTTCTGTTCATTCCCTGTCAGGCGGGCCGGTTCTGGGATTTTGAGTCCTTCCACATGGTGGACTACTGGTCTCCCTGGATTGAGTCCGGCAAGTGCATGGTCTTCGCCATTGACACCATCGACAACGAGGCCTGGGCCGCCATCGGCGCGGACAACCGCTGGCGCATCGAGAACCACGAGAAGTGGTACAACTATGTGGTCAATGAAATGGTGCCCACTATCAAGCACATCGCCGGTCTTGCCAACGGCTACGATCAGGGCATTCTGACCTTCGGCGCCTCCATGGGCGCCATGCACGCGGCGAACCTGTACTACCGCCGTCCCGACCTGTTCGACAGCTGCTTCGCCATCTCCGGCCTGTACGACAACAAGGAGTTCTTCGGCGATTACTGCGACGATCTGGTGTACAACAACTGCCCCTGTCTGTATTTGCAGAACCTGCCCGACGGCCACTTCTACAAGGATATGTACAACAGCCAGAAGAGCCTCATCGTCTGCGGTCAGGGCGCGTGGGAGGAGCCGCTGCTGGAATCCACCCGGTGGCTCGACACCGTGTGCTGCCAGAAGGGCATCCACACCCGGTTTGAGTACTGGGGACTGGACGTGAACCACGACTGGCCCTGGTGGTATAAGATGGTGCAGGTTTACCTGCCCTGGTTCCTTGGATAAAAGATAAAATAGATAGAAGATAGGAGAGAAACGTATGAAAAACTTCGTCTTTATTTCCCCCAATTTCCCCATGACCTACTGGAAGTTCTGCCGGGAGCTGAAAAACAACGGTATGCGGGTGCTGGGCATCGGCGACTGCCCCTACAATGAACTGCTGCAGGAGCTGCGGGATTCCCTGCACGAATACTACAAGGTAAGCTCCCTGGAAAACAGCGACGAGGTCTTCAAAGCCGTGGCCTTCTTCACCTTCAAGTACGGCAAGATCGACTGGCTGGAGAGCAACAACGAGTACTGGCTCATGCAGGACGCCTGGCTGCGCACCGAGTTCAACATCACCACCGGCCCGAAGCTTGCGGACATGGACAAGATCAAGTACAAGTCCGCCATGAAGGAATACTACGCTAAGGCCGGTCTGCCCACTGCCCGTTGGCACATTGTGGAGGGTCTGGAGGACGCGCTGGAGTTTGCCCATACCGTGGGCTATCCCGTGGTTGTCAAGCCAGACAACGGCGTGGGCGCCGCCAACACCTACAAGCTGCGCTCCGATGAGGATGTCCAGTGGTTTATTGATACCAAGGACGACAACATCTACATCATGGAGGAGTTCGTCAACGGCTACGTCCAGACCTTTGACGGCATCGTGGATTCCAAGGGCGAGATGCTCTTCGAGTCCGGCAACATCACTCCCCTGTCCCTCATGGACATTGTGAACACCGCCGGAGACTCCGTGTACTATCTGGTGAAGGAGCTGCCGGAGAAGATCCGTCAGGCGGGCCTTGCCACCGTCAAGGCCTTTGGCGTCAAGAGCCGGTTCATCCACCTGGAGTTCTTCGTCCTCAACGACGATCAGGAGGGACTGGGCAAGAAGGGCGACGTGCTGGGTCTGGAGGTCAATATGCGCCCCGCCGGCGGCTACACCCCCGAGATGTACAACTACTCTCAGGAGACCGATGTATACAAAATTTGGGCGGATATGGTGGCCTTTGACTGTAACACCAAGTCCATCGGCAACTCCCACTACTGCGCCTTCTACGGCCGCCGGGACGGCAAGCGCTATAAGCTGGACGACTACGAGGTCATGATGAAGTATGGCCCCAAAATGGTCATGTGGGGCCGCATCCCCGATGCCCTGTCCGGCGCCATGGCGAACCAGATGTATGTGGCCAATTTCGACACCGAGGAAGAAATGATGGCCTACTACGAGGATCTGTCCGCACAGTACGAATAAAAATACTACCGGCTGAAGGAATTTTGCTTCCTTCAGCCGGTATTTTTCACTTTTTCCAATGCTTTAGTGTTGGTAAGTAGCCTTGCAGATACTGCCGGATCTGCTCCGGGGACTGGATTTCGTTTGCCATATGCTCCGCGCAGAAGGAAATCAGGGTGTCCAGATCGGTGTGGGCAAATTGTCCGTCGGCATAGCACCATTTACAGTAGTCCTCATTGAAGCTGCCGCCCGGTTCCTTGCTCAGGATGGAATCCTCCAGGGGCATTCCGCAGCACTGGCACACCAGCCGCCGGGGCGAACCCAGCAGGGTGTTGATGGATACGTCAAACAGCTTTGACAGCAGCTTCAGCGTATCCGTGTTCGGCACGGTTTCCCCGTTTTCCCACCGGGACACCGCCTGACGGGTAACGAATACCTGTTCGGCAAGGGCATCCTGAGAAAGACCACGGGCGGTTCGCAGCTGAACAATTACATCTTTCGTTTCCAAGCATATCGCCTCCTCGTGGTCAGAATACCATGAAAAAAGGAGAAAAGCAAGCAACTGCCTGTTGCGTATGCGGACTATCCCCGTATCAGGTACTCCGCCTCTTCATAGTCCTTGCTGCGGACGTAAATCTTGTACGCATATAAGTAGTCGCGGTTCAGACCGAAGGTGCCGGCATTATGACCATATCGGTTCCACGCATTGGAAGAGCCGTGGAAATCCACAACCTTTACAATGGATTCAATTCCGTGATCGGATAGGATAGACCGGATTTCTGCCTGGCGGGCTTGATCCCAGGTGATGGTTAATTCTCTTCGATTGAATATAGTGATCATTTCCGGTTCCTCCTGTCTTGCAGCAAGCCCTCGTGGCGCAGAAGCCATTCTTTTTTGTCAAGTCCTCCGGCGTAGCCGGTGAGCTTTCCGTTTGCGCCCACCACCCGGTGGCAGGGTATGAGAATGCTGATGGGGGTCGCGCCCCCCGCCGGCCCAACGGCCGGGGCCGCGATTTTCTCCTTGCCGGTGCGAGCCGCCATTTCCCGGGCAATGGCACCATAAGTAGTCGTCCGTCCATAGGGGATGGTCAGAAGTATTTCCCACACCTGCTGCTGAAAGGCTGTTCCATGGAGATTCAGGGGGAACGACAATTCTGTCGGATTCCCGGAGAAATAGCTGTCCAGCCACACCTTCGCCTGAGTCAAAATGGGGAAATCCTCGGTTTTCTCGGGGTGCATCCAGATACCCGTCAGCCCGTCCTCATCGGCGGTGAGGTAAAGCGTCCCCACCGGGGAAGGGTATTGGCAGTAGTCCATTACAGTTCGTCTTCTTGGGTATCCACCCAATCATTGCTGCTGGGGGCATCCTGAACGGGCTGCTTTCTGGGGGGCATTCCGCCGTCCTTCTCCCGGCTGAAGAACAGGAAGAAAGGCTCGGTGATGCCGAACAGAATGCTCAGCACCAAAAACAGCACACAGTTTTCAGGATCAAGGGATTTGTAGATATCATACAGCGCCATGTAGCGGAACACCGCGTAGGCGATGGAGATACCGATCAGCGGCAGGCACAACACCAGCAGGTTCGTGGCCTGGTGCAGAATCTGGAATATCTGATCATCGTTCATGCTGCCCCAGAACATACTGCCAAAGGCGTGGAAGAACAGATTGGCCAGCAGACCAATCAGAGAAACCCACATGATGGTAATGAGAATACGGAAAAACAGCAGAAGCTTCCGCTTGGCCTTGTGTTCCCCCTTCACCACATACCGGTACTGGTCGGACAGGGAACCCAGCAGCCAGCAGTTCGCCACGGGGATCCACGCCAGCCAGGGGTTTTTCAGTCCCCGCCGCCGAGCGATGGTATACAGGGCCAGAGCGGTCAGCACATAGCCCGCGATGGACAGCAGCATGGGCGTTCCGAACAGGGAGCGCAGAACCAGCCACAGTCCGCTTTCCAGATAATCCACAGAATGGGAAATCATCATAATAACACCTTCCTTTTTCTATAGAGTGTATCACATTACAGAAAGAAACACAATGGGAAATGCAGGCAGACCCCAGAGGGCGAGTCCCTCTGGGGTGTTGCCGTTTGAACACGCAGTGAACAGCAAAAGGATAATTTATCTGACCAGAGAGCGATACCGAGCACGCCCAATGGTGTAACGATGATAGCCAGCGTTCGTAACGCATTGGCCGGCCGCCCTGCGGCCCGCCGCTTATTTCATCAGCTTGCACACCAGTTCAGTGTAGGCGTAGGGATCATCCAGGGGCAGCTCCGCCATGAGCTGAGCCTGATAGCACAGCAGCTGAGCGTAGTCCTTGGCCTTGACGGGATCCTCGGTCATGGCGGTCTGCAGCGCCTTCACGGCCTCGTGATCAGGGTTCAGCTCCAGAATCCGGCCCACGGGGAAGGCAAATTCCGGGTTGGCCTTCTTCATGTACTTCTCCATTTCAAAGCTCATGCCGGCATCGGGGGTCATGCACACGGGGTGGCTGCCCAGATCGGTGGAAAGCTTCACCTCCTTGACCTGCTCGCCCAGAGACTCCTTGACGAAGGTCAGAAGGCCCTTCATCTCCTCGGCCTTTTCCTCGGCTTCCTTCTTTTCCTCCTCGGTCTTGAGGCCCAAGTCCTCGGTGGACACGTTGCAGAACTGCTTTTCCATGTAGGTCATCAGGGTCTGGGGGATGAACTCGTCCACATCCTCGGCAAACAGCAGCACGTCGTAGCCCTTCTTATTGAGCGTCTCGACCTGCGGCAGCTTGGCCAGCCGCTCCCGGTTCTCGCCGGGGGCGAAGTAGATTTTCTCCTGACCCTCGACCATGGCATCCACATACTCTTTCAGGGAAATCAGCTTGCCCTGCTTGTTGCTGTAGAACAGCAGCAGATCCTGACAGGCGTCCTTATGCGCGCCGTAGTCGGAGACGGTGCCGTATTTCAGCTGGCGGCCGAAGGCGGCGTAGAACTGCTCGTACTTTTCCCGGTCGTTTTCCAGCATGGATTTCAACTCGGACTTAATTTTCTTCTCGATGTTCCTTGCGATGATGGTCAGCTGGCGGTTGTGCTGGAGCATTTCCCGGCTGATGTTCAGGGACAGATCCTGACTGTCCACAACGCCGCGAACGAAGCGGAAGTGCTCAGGCAGCAGATCTTCGCAGTTCTCCATAATCATGACGCCGGAGGAGTAAAGCTGCAAGCCCCGCTTAAAGTCCTTGGTGTAGAAATCGTAAGGTGCCTTGGAGGGGATATACAGCAGAGCCTTGAAGCTGACGCTGCCCTCGGCGCTGGAATGAATCACCCGCAGAGGCTTATTGTAGTCAAAGAACTTCTCCCGGTAGAAGGCCTCGTATTCCTCGTCGGTGACGTCCTTCTTGGCCCGCTGCCAGATGGGCACCATGGAGTTGAGGGTCTCCATTTCGGTGTACTCCTCGTACTTGGGAGCCTTGTATTCCTTCTCCTCGCCCTCGACCTCCACAGCTTCCTCCTCCGGCTCCTCCACGGGGCGGGACTTGGTGACCAGCATCTTGATGGGGTAGCGGATATAGTCGGAATACTTGCGGATCAGGGAACGGATCTCGTATTCTTCCAGATACTCGGAGTACTTGTCGTCATCGGTGTCGGCCTTCAGGGTCATGATGACGTCGGTGCCGGGGGCGTCCTTGGCACACTCCTCGATGGTGTAGCCGTCGGTACCATCGGATACCCACTTCCAAGCCTTGTCCTCGCCGTACTTTTTGGAGATCACGGTGACGGAGGAAGCGACCATAAAGGCGGAGTAGAAGCCCACGCCGAACTGGCCGATGATGTCGATGTCCTCATTCTTCTCCATGGCCTGCTTGAAGCCCAGAGAGCCGGACTTGGCGATGGTGCCCAAATTCTCTTCCATTTCTTCCTTGGACATACCGATGCCGTTGTCGGAAACCGTCAGAATACGATTCTCCGGGTCGCGGGTGATGGTGATGGCGAACTCGTCCCGGTTGATGCCGACCTTGTCATCGGTCAGGGCGGTGTAGGCCAGCTTGTCGATGGCGTCGGAGGCGTTGGAGATGATCTCCCGCAGGAAGATCTCCCGGTGGGTATAGATGGAGTTAATCATCAGATCCAGCAGACGCTGGGACTCGGCTTTGAATTGCTGCTTTTCCATAATTTCTTGCACATCCTTTAGAATAGTTAGCACTCTAGGTGACTGAGTGCTAACATTATAGCGCACCTGCGGAAAAAAGCAACCCCTATCGAAAAAAGTTCTT
>CAMGCA010000024.1 GCA_946011705.1 uncultured Clostridia bacterium
GTTCTGTGCATCAAAGAAGTAACCTCTGTAGGAGAGGACGAATAGCAGAAAACCCCAAACACAATACCATTTATCCAACAGATTGCAAGAATTAACGACATTCCCTTGCGAGCGGCTATACGCGCGCAATCCCGACTTTTCAGCATCATCATACAACCTCCACGCATGACAAGAGGCATAAAAGACTGCTTATGAAAAAAGGGAGTATAGCGCGGCAGCGGATACAACACATCGCTGAATTCTCACGCACATACTATACTCCATTTTTTACAATAATTCAAGCTTTTTTAGCCAAAAAGGCTTTTTTTGTAAATAATGACGGATAATTATGTAAACGGTATTATGTCAACTTCTCTTTATTCGTTGCATCTATTTTTTATCATTTTGCATTTTACCGCCATATCTTGCGCAGAAACACCATGAGAACTACTAGATATTGGGTCTGCAGTTGCGCTTGCAAGCCCATTAAAAGATAGTAAATATAATTTACCCCATTCTTACAATCGTTTCCTGGAAACGCTTATGCGCGTATTTGCTTTCTTCCCCTTCTCTCCTCTTGATTCCAGCAAGCATACAATCGCACTGCCGCAGAAAACTATGACACCTGTTACCCCCATTCCGTCGTATTGTCCGCCAAAGAATAGAGCTGTAATCATAATCAGACTCAGCCAGTATAGCAAACCTGCCAACAAGCAGCCGATTGGTTTGCGTCTCTTAATCATAAAACAGGTTGCTTTTGAATCAATTACTGACGTTAACAGAAGAATTATCATGATGCCATATCCAATGCTCCCCCACTCCACCTTTTCTGCGCTGACAAGCTTGGCAAGAAGTGCAGATAGGATCAGAGTTCTAGCCAGAGCAATGCATAACCCTGTTGCGAGACCGGCCGGCATGGATAGCGCACGACCGTTGGTTATATGGTTTCGTATCATTCGCTCATCTCCTTTCCCTTCATTCTATTCGGGATGCAAACAAAAATACCGGGACAGGGTTGTACCTGTCCCGGTATCCGTTACACTTGCCGTTTATACTTCAATATCGACATTCATTGTCTTTCGTTGTTCCTGGGCTTCTGTGACAGCACGGAACTTCATTCTGGTATCCCGTACCTCATTCAATGCTTTGGAAACAACCTCTTCTGTTTGCCGAAGCGACTCGTCCATATACTCATTAGCGGCTTTTCGAAGCTGATTGATCCGGCTTTGCGTCTGAGACACCAATTCTTCACTGCGCTTCTTGGCCTCAATGTAAACAGCTTCCTTGGTAACCATTTGCTTTGCTTTCTCCTGCGCTTCTTTCACGATATTCTCGGCTTCCCGCCGAGCCTGACCCACAATCTCCGTACGAGATTCCACGATTGCGCGGGACTGCTTGATTTCTCCCGGAAGCTGAGCAAGAATCTCGTCGAGCATATCCAAAACACGATCTCGCTCCAAAATGCACTTGTCCGCAGCCAGAGGCATAGAACGAGCATCCTGCACCATATCATACAGTGCGCCAATGATATCTTCGGTATTGCGGTCCGCCATATTGATTTCCTCCTACAATTGTTTTTTCCTGCTCTCTATTCTTTCCTGAAAGTCCGGAATAATTTCACTGGGCAGCAAATCTGACAATTCCACCCCATAGGTCCCCAATTCCTTCACCATACTGGAACTCAGGTACATATATTGACTATCCGCAGTCAGGAACATGGTATCGAGATCCGGATTAATTTTATGATTGATCAGCGCCATCTGAAACTCTGTTTCAAAGTCGGAGACTGCCCGCAGCCCTTTCACAATGACACAACGACCTCTTTGCCTGGCGTATTCCGCCAGCAGCTCGTTGGAGCAGTCAACCTCCACATTGGGAAGGTCCCCGGTTACCCGGCGTATCAGCTCCACACGTTCTTCCTGCGAAAACATTGGGTTCTTTCCGGCATTCACCATGACACAAACAATCAGTTTATCAAAAATGCTGGATGCTCTGCGTATAATATTCAAGTGGCCGCTGGTAATCGGGTCAAAACTGCCCGGATAAATTGCTGTTTTCATAGATAACCTGACACCGCTCACAGCTTACGGTAGATTGTGAGCAGTGTTTTCCCATACTTATAGTCTTTTGAGCGTTGATAGCCGTCGAATTCCCAAGGCAATTCCTTGCCCACAGGTCTCTCTGCCACTATTATACCATCGGTTTGCAAAATGTCAATTTCCGTAATCCGTTTTATCGCATTTTCAAGGTACTCTTCGGCATAGGGCGGGTCCAGAAATATGATGGAGAACGTTTCTTTGCATCGGTTCAGATAGTCCATATAATCGCTGCGGACAACGGTTCCTTCCAATTTCGTTCTTCTCAGGTTTTCGCGAATCAATTTGCAGGCATCCTCTCGCGCGTCAACAAATACGCTTCGTTCCGCTCCCCTGCTCAACGCTTCAATCCCAAGTTGTCCGGTGCCGCCGAATAGATCCAGTACCTTTGCTCCGGGGATATCGAAATTGATGATACTGAATAGTGCTTCCTTCACGCGATCAGCCGTTGGACGCGTCAGCATTCCCTCCGGTGTCTTCAGCTGTACGCCTCTGGCTGTTCCTGTTATGACTCTCATTTATTCACCTGGCCTTCTGTTTCACGAAAATGAGCGTATACTGCTGCCGCCGCATCTTTTGGGAGCAGACGCTCCAGTTCCGGCAGCGTTGCCTGCCGGATAGACTGAATGGATTTGAATTGCCGTAACAATTCCTGCTTCCGTTTTGGACCAATCCCCGGAATTGCATCCAGTTCAGAATAGCGCAGCCGCTTGCTGCGCAGCTGCCTGTGATAGGTGATTGCAAAACGGTGGGTTTCCTCCTGAATATTGCCAATTAGGGAGAAAACCGCCTGATTGTTGTCGATTCGGATTTCCTGCCCCTCAGGTGTCACCAAGGCCCGTGTGCGGTGCCTGTCATCCTTTACCATGCCAAACACCGGAAATGCAAGTTCTAAGTCCCGGAGCGCATGAACCGCGGTGTTGGCGTGATTAACGCCGCCGTCTATCAGAATCAAATTGGGGGCTTCTTCAAAGCCCTTATCCCCTTCCTGATAATGTGCAAAACGCCGCTTTACTACCTGATACATGGACGCGTAATCATCCTGATTGTCAAGGCCTTCCACCTTAAATCGTTTATAGCCGCTTTTGTGCGGTCTGCCTGCCTGAAAAACCACCATACTGGCGACAATATCTGTTCCGGATATATTTGAGATGTCAAAAGACTCAATCCTCAAGGGAGGCGCCATCATCAGCATTTTACCAAGAAGTGTCAGAGTCGCGCTGACGCGCTCATCCTTCCCTGTTACCCGCTCTGCTTCCTCCTGAGCGTTCTTACAGGCCAGCTCCACCAAACGAACGTTATCCCCTCTTTGGGGAACCAGCAGCTTTGGAAGCCGTCCCAGCTGCTGCTCCAAAAGCTGAGAGAACAAGTCCGCGTCTTCCAGTGCAAATGGAAGCAGAACCCGCTTGGGAACCAGCCCACGGCTGAGGTAGAACTGCTTCATCAGACTGGATACCGCTTCCGTTTTTTCATCCGGTTTTGGGAACACTTCATATTCTTTATCCAGAAGATTTCCACCGGAAAAATGGAGAACCGCAAAACAGGCCTTTGCTTCTGTCTCCCCATAGCCAATCACATCGGTATCCGCCAGTGTTCCGGCTGTTACCAGCTGCTTCTGGCCCAGATTCTCCACTGCCTGCAATCGATCCCGGAGACTGGCAGCAAGTTCAAACTCCAGATTTTCCGCAGCGCCAAGCATCTGGCCCCGAATTTCATCTGCTACAGACCTGTAATTTCCCCGCAGCAATTCCCGGGCCTGCGTCATGGTCTGCCGGTATTCCTTGCAGGATTTCCCCTCCTGGCACCATCCGGCGCACTGATTCATATGATAATTCAGGCAGGGTCTTCCCTTCCCCACATCCCTGGGAAACTGCAAATGGCAGCCGGGGAGCTTCAATGTCAGGCGAAGAGCTTCCATCACATCATGGGTGACACTCCGGCCGCCGAAAGGGCCGAAATACTCCGCGCCATCGTCACTGAGCCTGCTCACCATGGTGATTCTGGGATAGATCTCCCGCATATCCAGCCGCAGATAGGGATAGCCTTTGTCATCCTTCAGAAGGATATTGTACTTTGGCATATAGCGCTTGATCAGGGAGCATTCCAGTACCAGCGCCTCAAACTCAGACGCGGCGACAATGACGTCAAAATGGTGAATTTTGCTCACCATGATACGGGTTTTAGGTGTATGGGACGCGGTGTCCTGAAAATACTGACTGACCCGGTTTTTTAATTTTTTTGCCTTTCCGACGTAAATTACTTTGTCAGTCTGATCCCGCATGATGTAGACACCCGGTGCGTAGGGCAGACTCAGCGCTTTTTCCTTCAGCTCATCGAATGTCACACAAGACTCCCCCTTTCCATAGAAATGAATACCGCCCCAATGCTTTCTCGGGCACTGAGGCGGTTAAGTAAGGTGGTGTTAATAAACGTCCCGCTGGAGCAGCACTTCCAGAGCGGACACTGCGGCCTCCTCATCCGGGCCGACTGCGCTCAGTGTAACGGTAGAGCCGGTAACAATTCCCAGAGACATAATGCCCAGAAGACTCTTGGCATTCATCTTGCGGCTTCCGGACTCCAGCCAGATGCTGCTTTCAAATTCGTTCGCTTTCTGCACAAAATAGGTTGCCTGTATGTTATGCAGACCGGATTCGCAGCGAACAACGCCTTCTTTATTAAACATAATTCCACTCCTTTTCATTGCATCCGTCCGGATACAACGGGTCTGCCTATATCATAGCATTTTTACCGAAAAAGTCAATAAATTTTCGTCCTGTTTTCACAAGAAGCGGGCAAAAAGAATGTCGATTCTTGTTGAAAACGTTTCCAACTTCTTCCTTCGATCTGTTTCAGCGGAATTCGGCAATGGTTACGCCGTCCTCACCCTCGCCGTATTGCCCAAGACGGAACTGTTTTACAAATTTGTTTTTCTTCAATGCCTGCTGGACAGCCGCCCGAAGGGTGCCGGTGCCCTTGCCGTGGATGATGCGCACCTGGGTCAAATTGGCACGCATAGCCTCATCCAAATACCGCTCCAATACACACACCGCCTCGATGGCGTCCATACCCCGCAGATCGACCTCCGTGGGCATGGCGCTGAGCTTCATTTCCCGGCCGGAGTGTTTGGGACGAGCACCTTTTTCTTTGTAAGGGTTTTCGTTTTCCAGCAGATACACCTCATCCTGCGCGGCAGTCATTTTCAGAATCCCCGCCTGAAGCTGAAGGGTTCCGTCTTTGTTGATGGCAATGACGTTGGCCTTTGTTCCCAGTTTCAACAGTTCCACGGTATCACCCACAAGAATCCCTCGGCTGGGCTTGGGACGCTCCCGCTGCGGCTGAGCGGCATGCAGCTTTTCTTCCACCTCGTTCAGATTCCGGCGCAGATCAGCCTGCCGCTGGTTCAGTCCGGAGGTGTCGGCATTTTCCTGGAGCTGTTTCTTCATGGCTTTCAGCTCTTCGCTGGCAATATTCGCGGCAGCCCGGGCTTCCTCAATGATGTGCTGGGCTTCTCTCCGGGCGGATTCCATGGCCTTTTCTTTTTCCCGGCGAAGCTGTTCGTGGTATTCTTCACTTTGCTGTTTAATTTTCGCGGTCTCCTGACGCAGCCGCTCTGCCTCCTGACGGGCGGACTCCATCTGCTGACGCTGTTGTTCCAGCTGGGCCAGAACATCCTCAAAGTCCTTGTCGCTCTTATCGACCAGGTCATCCGCTTCCTTCAGGATCTCCTCGGCAAGCCCTAATTTTCGGGAAATGGCAAAGGCGTTGGATTTTCCGGGGATGCCGATCAGCAGCTTATAGGTGGGACGCAGCGTCTCCACGTCAAATTCACAGGAGGCGTTGATAACCCCTTTCGTGCGCATGGCGTAGAGCTTCAGCTCCGCATAGTGTGTGGTTGCAACCACATGGCTGCCCATTTTTCGGCAGAACTCGATGATCGCGGTGGCCAGGGCGGCGCCTTCCGCCGGGTCCGTGCCGGCACCCAATTCGTCGAACAGCACCAAAGTCCGGTCATCGCACTGGGCAACCACATCCACAATGGTGCGCATATGGCTGGAGAAGGTGGACAGGCTCTGGGCAATGGACTGCTCGTCGCCAATATCCGCCAGAATGGCATCAAAGGTCGATAAAACACTCCCGTCCCCTGCCGGAATGTGCAGGCCGCACTCTGCCATCAGTGTCAGAAGGCCAATGGTTTTCAGTGTCACCGTTTTGCCGCCGGTGTTGGGACCGGTAATAATCATGGTGTCGAAATCAGTTCCCAGGCGGACGGTGATGGGTACAACAGATTTGGGATCAATCAGAGGGTGCCGGGCTTTGCGCAGCTCCACCCTGCCCTGATCATTCATAATCGGCGCGCCTGCGCGCATCTGGTAGCCCAACTTCGCCTTTGCGAAGATCACATCCAGCTGCACCAGCATCTGATAATCCAGATTGATGGCTTCCCGATATCCGGCCGCTTCGGCCGACAATTCTGCCAAAATCCGCTCGATTTCCTTCTTTTCCTTCAGCTCCAGTTCCCGCAGGGCGTTGTTGGCGTTGACCGCGGACATAGGCTCCACAAAGTATGTGGAGCCGGTAGCGGAAACGTCATGTACAAGACCGGGCACGTCATTTTTGCATTCGCTCTTTACCGGGACAACATAGCGGCCCTGACGAATGGTGATAATCGGTTCCCGCAGGAATTTGGAATAGGCGGGCGAAGAGATCACCTTTTGCAGGCTGTCCCGAATTTTTCCGGACTGGATGCGCATATGGCGGCGGATATCCGCCAACGCGGTGGATGCCGTATCTGCAATTTCTTCCTCCGACAGGATGGCACCGAAAATTCTATCTTCCAGATACTTGTTGGGAGTCAATGCGTGGAACAGCGGATCCAGCACCGTCTGCACGTCATCCTCAGAAACATAACTCTGGGTAGTGCGGGCGCAGCGAAGGATCCCGGCAATGCGCAGCAATTCCTTGGGCTGTAGGGATCCCCCACGTTCCGCCCGTTCCAGAGAGGCGGAGACATCGGTAACATCACCGAAAACAGGATTTCCCTTCCGGGCGCACAAATCAGAGGCAGCGGTAGTCTGCTGAAGCAGAAGTTCCACTTCCTCAAGGTCTGTCACCGGGGCAAGCCGCAGGCAGGCTTCCTTGCCGCCTACACTGCCCGCGCAAGCGGACAATTGCTGCAAAACCTGAGGTAACTCCAGTTTTTGAAGGGATTTCTCATATAATTCAGACATATTTTTCTCCTATGTAGAGGGATTTATAAAAGTCCAGAGTTGAAAAGCCGCGTTCCAGCTGCGTCAACAGATAGGCCTCCGTCAAGTTAGCCAGCTGTGCCAGCGTTTCCTCCCCGAGCTGAAAGGAAAAGATCCGTTTGGGATCACACAGGCAGATATAGCGCATGGCTTCCAACACCGCTGGGGTCACAGGAAGCCGAATACCATTGGATTCCGGGCTGCGGCAATTCTCACATTCCAACTGCCCTGCCCGCAAGTCAAACCGTGTCGGATTCTGGCTTCCGCAGATGTGGCAGCCAAACAAGTCAGGTGTATAGCCGGACAGACAGGCTGCACGCAGTTCAAAGACGGATTTTATCTGGGCTTCCGGAAGATTCAGATTGGAAAGCGCATACAGACTGTTCAGCAATAATGCTTGCAGCTCCGGGTTCGGCATATCCTCCTGGGACAGCACCTCCGAAACCTGCGCAAAGTATGTGGCCAGCGAAAGCTTGGTCAATTCTCTGCGCAAGGGTGAAAATAACTCGATGGAATGGGCCTCGTTGATGGTATACTGCCCACGGTATTCAAACAGCGTAAACTCGCCATAGGCAAGCAGCTGGCAGGGGGCAGTCAGCGGACTGTTTTTCCGGCGCAGTCCCCGAGCCTTGATGGTAAGCCTGCCATGGCGGCGGGTCAGAACCGTCAGAAGGGCGTCCCGGTCATTGTAGTCCGTCACCCTCAGGACGATGCCCTGAATGGTCAAGTACATATTGCGCCTCCGATTTTACTTGTCTGCTGTAGAGCAGGTAGGCCTCCGGCGCGCCGGTTTCCAGAAACAGCTGCCAATAATCCCTTGCTTCCATTATGCATCCCTCCCGAGAATAGGATTTGCAGAGGAAGCGGTTTTACCACTGGAAATTATTCGCTGTATCCGAAATTCCGGACCATAAAGTCACTGTCGCGCCAGTTTTCCTTGACCTTCACCCAGGTTGTCAAATAGACCTTGGTTCCCATAAACTTTTCACAGTCCGCCCGGGCAAGAGAGGAGATTTTTTTCAGCATGGCTCCCTGCTTTCCGATGATAATACCCTTGTGGCTGGCCTTTTCACAGTAGATGGTCGCGTCCAAATCGATGATTCCATTGTCCCGCTCGCTGAAGGTGTTGATCTCCACGGCGGTTCCGTGGGGAATCTCCTTATCCAGACACCACAGGAGCTTTTCAAGAATGATTTCCGCCATAACCTGACGCTCGGGCTGGTCGGTGGTCACATCATCCGGGAACAGGAAAGGCCCTTCCTGTGCATATTTTTCGCACTCGTCCAGCAGCACATCCACACCGTCACCGGTTTTCGCAGAAATGGGAATGATGGCGTCGAACGTGCCCGTGGCAGAATAGGCTGCAATAACCTCCAGCAGCTTGTCCTTTTCCACTGTATCAATCTTGTTGATTACCAGAATCGCGGGGCAGCGGGTTGCGTGAATCCGTTCAATCAAAGCTTCTTCCTGGGCGCCAACCGAGGGAATCGGTTCCACCACCAGAATGGTGGCGTCAACATCGGAGATGGACTCCCGCACAGTGCTGACCATGTAATCTCCCAGCTTGGTGCGGGCCTTGTGGTAGCCGGGGGTATCCATAAAGATAAATTGCAGATTGTCTTTTGTAACAATGCCGCAGATCCGGTTTCGGGTAGTCTGAGGTTTATTGGAAACAATGGCGATCTTTTCACCAACCAGATAGTTGGTCAGGGTAGATTTACCCACATTGGGACGGCCTGCAATGGTAATGATAGCGGTTTTCGTTCTCATAGTTTTCTCCTGTATCAAAAGTCAATCTCTGCTCATGCCGTGAATGCTGGCGGCAATGGCCTCTTCCCTGGCCCGCATCTGGCGTTTCTGTTCCCCTTCGTCCAGATGGTCATAGCCCAGCAGGTGCAGCATGGAATGGATGGTCAGATAGCCAACCTCTCTGCGAACGGAGTGCCCGAACTCCTGGGCCTGAGCCGTGGCCCGTTCCAGACTGATGCACATATCGCCCAGGGGAACAAGACCGGTTTCCGGGTCTTCGTATTCAGACCAGTCCGTCGGTGGGTTTCCCGCTTCCAACTGGAACATGGGAAAGCTCAACACATCTGTAGGTCTGTCGATATGACGGCTTTCCCTGTTGATGGTCTGTATGCCAGCATCATTGGTAACCAGAACGTTGATTTCGCAGCTGGTGCTGATGCCTTCGGCACGAAGGGTTTCCTGAATGCACTTGCGGATAATACCGCTGATAGTAAATTTTTGCAGACTGAGCTGCTCAAATACCAGATTAATTTTATGTGTCATGTTAGTTTTTCCTCTTATATCGTCCGCTGAACTGCTGTGGCTTCTTTGCGGCGGGCTTGCTGTTCGCTTTTTCATAGGCGTTGATGATTTCCTGAACCAGAGCGTGGCGAACCACATCCGCTGCGGTCAGACGGCAAATGGCAATATCCTTTACCCCATCGAGAACACGGATGGCATCTTTCAGGCCGGAAACCTTATCCTCTGGTAAGTCGATCTGCGTCACATCGCCGGTAATCACGATTTTGGAACCAAAGCCCAGCCGGGTCAGAAACATTTTCATCTGTTCCCGGGTGGTATTCTGGGCTTCGTCCAGAATAATAAAGCTGTCGTCCAGTGTTCGGCCACGCATATAGGCAAGCGGCGCCACTTCTATGGAACCACGCTCCTGATATTTCTGGAAGGTCTCCGCACCCAGCATATCATACAAAGCGTCGTACAGGGGCCGCAGGTAGGGGTCAACTTTGTTCTGTAAGTCACCCGGCAGGAAGCCCAGCCGTTCTCCCGCCTCCACAGCGGGACGGGTCAGAATGATTCGGTTGACGGTACGCTCCCGGAAAGCGGCGACTGCCGCTGCCACCGCCAGATAGGTCTTGCCGGTACCCGCAGGGCCTACGCCGATGGTGACGGTATTGGCCTGGATGGCCCGCATATAGCGCTGCTGGCCAACGGTTTTAGCTTTGATAGGCTTTCCCTTTGCGGTAATGCAGACGACGTCTTTTGTCATCTGCGCCACCTGCTGGTCGTTTCCCTCGTTTACCAGCGTGATCAGATATCTGACACGCTGCTCGTCAATCACTTCGCCTTTGGAAGCAAGCGTCAACAGTCCCTCAATGGTGCGTACGGCCTTGTCGACCATTTCCTCATCACCGGAAACACGAAGATCCGTGCCCCGGTTTACGACCTGCACATTCAGCGCCTGTTCGATGCGCTTGATATTTTCATCAAAGGAACCAAAGACCGCTATCAGGTCTTCCACTCGATCCGCGTTAACGATTCTCTCCGTTTGTTTTGCCATTTGTCTCTCCAATCAGTTCCGGTTTCACTTTGCCGATAGATTCTGTACACACATAGCTGCCGCTTAAGCGTAAAACGCCCCCGCTGCGCAGAACCGACTGTACGCTGCTTTGAATTTGCCCCGCAACCATCTGCTCTGTCAGATATCGATGGGCAAACGCTCCAAGCGCGGAAGCTTCGGATTCCCCGTCCTCGAGAGCATAGTATTGGAAAGTATCCACACACAGCGCCACCGGTAGCCGGAAGCCACCCGGTAAAGTGAAATGATATCGTTTATACATTCTACCACATCCTGCATCCGGAATTCCACTACCTTTCCAAAAAAAGATGCGTTTTTTTCCGAGAAGAAGGCTGACGGTGTGTGCGGTATGGGTATGTTCGGCCCGTTTCAGGCAATGGGCGGGTGAAAGAACCGTCAGATTTCGGATTGTCCGGGCCAGAATCTCTCCCTTTGCCTGAGTTGCCTGAATGCTGATGCCGCATTCTGTATAGCCGGAAATCAGGGTTTGTCCCTTACGAACCGTCTGCCCCGGCTGAACCTGCGCGCTGCCCTGGGTTACGACACAGGACAGGATATACCCATCTCTGTCCGCAATGATACTGGACACTTCACCGCTTTGCTGCAAAGTGCGGCTGGCTTCGCGTTCCCGGACAGAGATAACAGCAGTACATCCACTGGTGTTTACCCCCGCCCATTGCAGTTGGGGAATCGCGTCCAGCAGGGCGTTTTTAACTTTCTCACTGCGAATCTGTCTTCTGGAAGCGCCAAAGTGGATTCCATTTTCTTCCGCCGCGGCGATAATCCGCTTTGCCGGTATGCTCGAATTCCCCTCAACCCGGACAAACAGAATCCTCGTCGGGAGAAAAAAAGCGCTGAACAGAAGAATGCCCATACCGAAAAGCAGAAGTTTTCGTCTGCGCAAATTCGCCAGAGTGTAGTATATCCCGCGCTTTCTCACAATTTTCAGAGAATATCCCTGTCTGCTGCACAACGCAGTCAGCTTGGCGCAGTCCTGCCGTCGGATTCCAAAAGAGCAGGTCAAATCCTGATCGCGGCATATGTCTGACAGTTTCAGCCCTGTCATCGTAATTGCGGTCAGCGCTTTTTCCGGTTCCGCTGCCGTCATTTCTACGTCAACGACACCGTTAATCGATTCCCAGAACCTCATGTTCAATCCCTCCTCTGCAAGGAGACAGCGTCAATTCGACCGCGAATGACCAATTGCTCCCGGGTCATGCGGATCAGTCGGAGCCCACACCCACAAATACACACGGCGCCAAACGCCACATTTACCAGGATTTTTTCCGTGCTGTAGGCGATAATCCCCCTGTGATTCTCAACCAGCACTCTCTGATCTCCAGCGATTTCAACGATGGGCTGTGCCGGCATTGGTTCTGTCTCCAATTCTGCCCTGTCTGCCATATGTTCCAAAATTCGGTACACCTTTCCCATACCGTACACCCCCTTCTTGTCTATGATATGAATGACGGAACCTCAGTTTGCATAGATTCTTCCGAGGTGAAGTGTGTGAATTGGCGTAGGCAATTTTCCTGGATTTTTTCTGCAGCAGGCCTGCTGGCTCTGATTCTGGATGGTAAAACGGCTCTGTCCGGTGCGGCAGATGGAATCGAATTGTGTATAAAAACAATCATCCCGGCTCTGTTCCCTTTTTTCGTTCTATCGGCTTTGTTTCTTCGTCAGACAGTTCCCTTCCCACGGATGGAAACGGCGCTCTCTTCCCTGTTCGGTTTTCCCCAAAGGGCGGGCAGTCTGGTGCTGCCGTGCATTCTGGGCGGATACCCGGTTGGCGCCAAAAGTGTCTACCAAGCATACGCAAATGGTTTTCTGAGGAAAGGTACGGCAGAAAGAATGCTGGCCTTCTGCAACAACGCCGGTCCAGCGTTTGTATTTGGCGTGCTGGTGCAGATGTTCCCGAAACCGTGGATGCCTTGGGCGCTGTGGGGGATTCACCTTGCAGGCGCAAGGTTTGCCGCGTATTGCGTGCCCATAGCTGAGACACC
>CAMGCA010000025.1 GCA_946011705.1 uncultured Clostridia bacterium
TCGCAATGACAGTGGTAGACGGTACTTCGGTGTTAAGTTGATGACATTGCCCCTTCGGGGGAGGCTTTTACTTCAATGCCGTGCTGTTGTTGAGAACCAGCGTACTATACAGGAACAATACGTCCTGCCCATGAAAGTCCAGAAGCTGCCCCAGCAGCTCCGGTTGGACGTAGCGGATATCCACCAGCGTTACTTTCGCGTAATCTGTCAGAAGCAGCGGGGCCACAGAACTGCCAAAGGAGTCCCGGAACATAATCAGCTCCCGGTCTGTCCCGGCATTAGGGTTTTCGATGGTCAGCAATGCCCTGGCCCCGGACAGGTACACATCGTAAAAGTCCCGGCTGTCCAGTTTGGTCATGTCGTACACGCTTCCGGTTTTACCCGTCTCATAATCAAAAACGGCACATTGGGAAAGGGTGTCGTTTTCCATCAGATACAGTCTGTCCGGCTCCATGGGCAGCGCCGCCTGACCGTAGTACACGCCGTAGAAGGGCCGTTCCAGAGGGGTTTTCTCGAAATCCTCCACGCGGGGTTGGGTAACCCCCAGCCCTTCGCACAGAACGGTTGCGGCGGGAAGAAGATTCTCCTGCCGCCAGTGGGTGTCGGTTCGGTAGTAGTCCTGCCCCGTCAAAGCGGGGCGCAGATCGATCTCCCGCGCCCAGGGCAGGCCCGCGGCCACTTGCGCGTAAAGCGCGTCATAGTCCATGGTCAGATGTCCGCTTTCTTTCCCCAGATAATAGCCCTTATCCGGGATAATTGCGTAAAAACACTGGCTTTCTGCCAGATACTTTTCGTAAATCCTCTGGAACCGGCCAATGGCGTGGTTTACGGAATCCCGGTTTAGGGGGTACTCCTGCTTGACGGCGGTTCCAGCTGTCAGGTAGATGCCGTTATTGTCCTTCTGGCCCAACACCCCGGTGTGAAACAGGGATTTGAGGGTTCGGAAGCTGTCCCGCAGAGGGAACTGGTCCAGGCTGTAGCGTTCAAATTCTGTCTGGAATTTTTCGGAAAACGCCGGTTTCTGGGTCAACGGACGGCGTTCCGCCTCTGAAATCTGCTTACTCGGAATGAACCACGCCCAGAGGGCCAGTGCGCCCCACAGGGTCAAAGTCAAAATCGTCTGATTTTTTTTCATGGTGCCACCTCAGAATCGGAAATACAGGAAGGGGCTGAAGGAGCCGTCCACCAGATAGGCGGTGCAGACCAGCAGCAGGCCCAGCCAGAGCACAGGCTCCAGCATCTGAAAAGCCCGGTTTTCTCCTATTTTTTGCGCGGCCTGTTTCACAAGCGGCGTGGCGCCGATGCAGGCGATGACCAGCGCAGGGGCATAGCTACGCAGATAATACCCGGTTTCTGCCGTGAACAGGGGCAGTCCGGCAAGGCCAAACAAGGCGGAAAAGTCGTTTCCCGCCTGGGCCAGGGTGTCAGCGTTGAAGAGCACAAAGCTCAAAATCACCGCCAGCAGCACATAGCCATGGCGCAGAACTCCCGGCAGCCTTTGCAGACCCGGCAGGGCCTTTTCCATCATCAGCAGCGCCGCGAACAGCAGCCCCCAGAGGACAAAATTCCAGGCTGACCCGTTCCAAAGCCCCGTGAGCATCCACACAACGAGGATATTGCGCACCCATTTGCGCTTGCTGACCCGGTTTCCGCCCAGGGGGATATACACATAGTCCCGGAACCAGCTACCAAGGGAAATATGCCACCGCCGCCAGAATTCCGTGACACTTTTGGATAGATACGGGTAGTTGAAGTTTTCCGGAAAATGGAAGCCGAGCATTCGCCCCAGACCGATGGCCATGTCGGAATACCCGGAAAAGTCAAAATAGATATTCAGCGTAAAGGCCACGGCGTACAGCCACGCGAACACCAGGGAAGGCTCAGCGCTCTCCCGGTAAAGCTTTGCAAGCATAGCCAGATTGTCCGCCAGAATCACCTTTTTCGAAAGCCCCACCACAAACCGCCGCAGGCCCATCCCCACATTTTCCCAGCTGTGGGTTCGCTCCTCCAATTCCCTCGCCACGTCGGCATAGCGGACAATGGGCCCGGCGATAAGCTGGGGGAACAGGGCGACGTAAGCCCCGAAAGAGATAGGATTCTTCTGAGGCGGCACCGTTCCTCGGTACACGTCCACGGTGTAGCTCAGGCACTGGAAGGTGTAAAAGCTGATGCCCACGGGCAAAGCCAGCTTCAGAAGCGGCAGCGACATCCCCGTGGCGGCGTTGACGCTGGTGATGAAAAAGTCGGCATACTTGAATAGCCCCAGCAGACCCACACCCGCACAGACGGAGACCACCAGCCATGCCTTTTTGTGATGCGCACTGCGCCCGATGGCAAGGCCGCACAGGTAGAAAACCGCGATGGTAAACACCATCAGCCACAATAGCTTCGGTTCTCCCCAGCCGTAGAAAAAGAGGCTTGCCAGGAGCAGAACCGCGTTTTTTCCCCGCCGGGGGGTGAGATAGTACACCGCCAGCACCGCCGGCAGGAAATAGTACAGGAAGGGAATGCTGGAAAAGATCATAATGGTTTCCTCAAATTTCGTAGAGCGCACCTTGCCTCCCCTAAAAAGGGAGCCACGTTCCTATCAAAAATGGCAGCGGCATTGCCGCTGCCATTTTTATCAGATCACAAAATCACACGTTCTGCCCGCCACGGTCTGGAAGGCGTCCACAAAGGACTGGGCAGTCATGTCGCCGGTGGTGGACACCATGATCAGCATGACCACATCGCCAATACCCGCTGCCTTCACGTCGTCGGCCTCCACGCAGATCCACTTCCGGGGGTCTACACCGGCCTTCATGCTCTCCGCCACAGCTTTGGGATCCTCTCCGCCTTTGGTGCGCACCATGACCATGGAGAAGGCCAGAGAGCCCATCATCGGCTCGTAGGCAGCAGCTTCCTTCAGCTGGTTCGCGTCCTCCAGGCCGGTGTAGCTCTTGATGGCCCACAGCCCATCTTCGCTGGTGTCGGTCAGGTCAATGGGAATGACGCCGCCGGCGAACTCCACGGGCCGGGCTTCAATGACCTTCTCCAGAAGCTCCTCCATGGAGCCAACGAGGGCGCCCTCGGGAGCGGTGGTCTCAGGAGCGGTGGTTTCCGTGGCCTGCTTGCCGCAGGCGGTCATGGCAAGTACAAGGCTCAGCGCGAGAACCGCGCAAATCAGTTTTTTCATATCAGGTTTCCTCCAAAATTCGTATTTTGCAAACATAATGATGCCCCAAAGTGAGCAAAATCACACCCAGCAGCACGCCGCAGCTGTCAATGCAGACATCCCGCACACTGGGGCCTCTGCCGGGGACAAAAACTTGAATGGTTTCATCCACACAGGCTGCCAGCCCGCCGCAGAGGAAGGGCGCCAGCGTGCCCTTGCCCAGCATACCGAACAGCCAGCAAAGGCACAGGCCTAACACCGTAAATTCCGTGAAATGGGCCATTTTTCGCACCAGGAAGCCCAGGCCCGAAGGTTCCGACTCTCCCTGCTCAAACAGGCACTGCAAGATCCTCTTGAAAAAATCGCTGATGGCCCCGGAGATTTCCCCGGGCAGCAGAGAATTGCCCCAGATGAACACCAGACAACAGACCGTCAGAGTAACGCCCCGCCGCCTCCGCCTTTGCGTCCGGATGACGCCCGTACCCCCAGGTGCGCCAGCAGGATTTTCACGCCCAGCAAAATCAGAAGGATTCCCCCGGCGAACTCTGCCTTGCTTTCAAAGCGGCTGCCAAAGACGTTGCCGATCTTCACGCCCAGCATGGACAGGATACAAGTGCAGACGCCGATTAAGGTCACGGCGGAGAAAATATTCACATTTCCCACCAGAGCCAGGGAAATGCCCACCGCCAGCGCGTCAATGGACGTTGCCACCGCCATGACGAACATGGTTTTCATCGACAAATCCGCCCCGTTTTCGCAGCAGCATTCTTCCTCCGTGGACGTGGCTTCCTTGAGCATATTCACGCCGATGATGGCCAGCAGTCCAAAGGCAATCCAGTGATCCACCGCCTGAATGGCCGTGGCGAACAGGGTGCCCAGGAAAAAGCCGATCAGGGGCATCAACGCCTGAAAGCCGCCGAACCACACCCCGCAGGTGATCTCTGCCTTGAACGTGGCCCGCCGAAGGGCCAGTCCCTTGCACACCGATACCGCGAAGGCGTCCATGCTCAGCCCCACAGCCAGCAGTAATAGCGCACCGATTCCCATAAAAAAAGACCTCCGTACAGATTCTCACCGGCACGCAGGGTCACAAAGAGACTGAGCCGGCATTCAAGTCTCGTCATTTCAGGCAGAACCGGGGCGAACCCAGTATGTCGATTCTGTCCCGCGTCCATGCGCGCCGACTACTCCCTCTTCTGCCGGGAATTATAACAAAACGCTCCCACTTTGTCAAGGCAAAGTGGGAGAATACACAGTTATTTTACAAATTATTGAGCATTTTTTCCAGCAGCACCAGACCCACGCCCGCAATGCCGTTGAACACGCAGGGCACGATACCCGCTTCCCGATAGCCAAGCTTTGCATACATGGCTCTGGCCCGGAGATTGCGGCTGTTGGTGTCCATCCGAAGAACCTTACAGCCGTTTTGAATGGCGTAATCCTCATAAAACGCCACAAACTGCTTGCCAAGTCCCCGTCCGGCAGCATCCGGGTCGATGACCAGGGTGTGCAGCACCATGACCTCAGAATCTGCTGCCGCAAACTGCCACGGCCCGCCGTAATAGGCATCCACCTGGGTCTGGTTGATGATGGCCGCACCCACGATTCTGCCGCTGTCCTCCTGAACGAACAGGTCACCACGGGAAAGGGCCTGCCAAGCGGTGTCTTCGGTGGGGTAAACGCACCGAATCCAGCCAATGGTGACCCGGCCCGCTTCCTCCTCGGTGTGGAGTTTGTCATAAATCGCCGCCACCGCGGGAATATCCGCCTGTACTGCCTTGCGGATCATGCCAGCACCCCCGTCAGTTTCAGGACGCACTCCACAATCAGCACCGCCGCGCTGCTGCTGAGGGCCACCACGATCAGGCTCTTGCCTCGATAGGCCAGGATAATCGCCACAATCAGGGCAGCCGCGCCGCTGAGGATGGACGCGGTACTGCTGAGGATTGCCGGAAAGGTCATGGCGGTCAGGCAGGCGTAGGGCACATAGTGCAGAAACGATCGCAGGAAGCGGCTGCGAATGGGCTTGCGGAAAATGGTCAGGGGCAGCACACGAATCAGGTATGTGGTCAGCGCCATGGTGAAGATGTACACATAAATACTCATGCAGCCGCCTCCGCTTCTTCCTCAATGGGGAGCAGTGCCGCGCAGATGCCCGCCGCCGCTACCGTACAGATGACAATGGCAAGCCCTGCGGATACGGTTTTCAGCACCGGCACCCAGGTAAAGGCGCTGCTGAAGCACAGCGCCAGAATCACCGCCGCCAGAATTTTTTTATCCGTCTTCGCCGGGGGCACCACAATGGCAATAAACATTCCGTAGAGCATGACCCCCAGCGCCGCCTGAATGGAAGCCGGCAGCACCGATCCGGCCAGGCCGCCGCACAAAGTCCCCAGCGTCCATCCCACAATGGGCAGGGTGCCAAGGCCCAGCATAAAGGGCACCGTCAGCGGCTCCACTCTCGCCATGGCCAGGGCGAAAATTTCGTCGGTATTGAAAAACGCGATGAGCAGCCGGGGCAGAAAGCCGATTTTCTCCCCCATCCGCTGGCTCAGAGCCAGACTCATGAGTGCGTAGCGGCTGTTGATAATCAGCTGGGTCAGGATCATCTCCCACAGGGTCGCCGCCGCCACAATAACGGTCAGTCCCGCGACCAGGCCCGCGCTGGTCACGTTGGTCAGGGAAATCAGGGTAGCGGTCCATGCGGATATACCCTGACTGACTGCCATGGCCCCAAATCCAAAGCTGACGGAGAAGTAGCCCATGCCCACCGGCAGTCCCCGGCTTACCCCCGTCCGGTATTCCCGAAAATTCATAATATGTCGTCCTTTATTTCTATTGTCAATTGTCAATTTCATTAACACCCTGATATTCCATCAGCTCCAGCACCTGCTGGCCTCTCTGGGTCAGGGCCATACTACCCTTCAAGGGGTAATCACCGTACCCCGCAAAGCCCGCCAAAGGCTGGTCATAATCCAGAGAAATCAGGCCCTTTCTCTCCAAAAGTTCCAGAATCAGGCTCATATTCTCCGCTGCGTCCGTCTCCGGGTAAATGGGCGTCAGGTCTCCCAATTGCCGGGCCACCGGCAGGAAGGCCACCTCCCCAAGGCGGCGCAGGAAGCCAATTTCCGCTTCACTCAGCGTAAGCTCCCGTGCACATCCGGAACAGCCGCCGCAGTTTCCATTGCAGTTTCCCATGAATCTCCCTCAAAAATGTGGTATGTTCTTCTTTAGCGAATCAACAAAGCCTTCCCCTTTGGGGAAGGTGCCCCAGTGCGCACACTGGGGCGGAAGAGGGCGGAACAGCTTTCAACACACAAACGCATTTCGGCGAAATGGTATTGACCTCTCCCGACCTCGCTTTCGCTCGCCCACCCTCCCCAAAGGGGAGGGCTTAATTCACTAAATTCTCCTTTTCAGAGTATACCAAACGTGTTCCAATCTGTCAAACCTCCCGCTTAGTATCCGCGGTTTCCGCGAAAATAACCGGCATGATGTCACTCACACCGGTTTTTCCTTAAGCTGCGCCATGTGCCGCTTCAGCGCCTGGAAGGATTCATCCGAAATGGCGTGCTCCATCTTGCAGGCGTCGGCAATGGCGGTGCCCTCCGGCACGCCCAGGGCCATGAGAAGCTGGCTGAGCAGGGTGTGCCGCTCGAAAATCTTCTCCGCGATCTCCCGCCCGGTCTCCGTCAGGCTCAGGCCGCCGTCCGGATCCATCAGCACGAAGCCCCCGGCACGCAGAATGCCCATGGCCCGGGATACGCTGGGCTTGGAATAGCCCAGGTATTCGCTGACATCCACGCTGCGGACAAAGCTGCTTTTCTGCCCCAGCACCAGAATGGCTTCCAGATACATTTCCCCCGATTCGTGAAGCTCCATTCCCATTTCTCCTCCCGATGTGCGAATTTGTGCACGAAGTTTTCTGTAGAATACCACAGCTTTATGCAGAATGCAAGAACTTACAAATTTTCTTAACAAAAGACTTTTCAAGCGCCCCAAAATGGTGTACATTGTTCTTATCAACAAAGGAGGCGCGTTTCATGGATTACGCAAAAGAATCCCTTCGGCTCCACGAGCAGTGGAAGGGCAAAATCGAAGTGGTGACAACGGTTCCCGTTTCTACCAAGGACGACCTGAGTCTGGCCTACACCCCCGGCGTGGCCCAGCCCTGTCTGGAAATCCAGAAGGATGTGAATAAATCTTACGATCTGACCCGGCGGCACAACCTGTGCGCCGTCATCACCGACGGCACCGCTGTGCTGGGTCTGGGTGACATCGGCCCCGAGGCCGGTATGCCCGTCATGGAGGGCAAGTGTGCCCTGTTCAAGGCCTTCGGCGATGTGGATGCCTTCCCTCTGTGCATCAAGAGTAAGGATGTGGACGAATTCGTCAACGCCGTATATCTCATTTCCGGCTCCTTCGGCGGCGTAAATCTGGAGGATATCTCCGCCCCCCGGTGCTTTGAGATCGAGCGCAAGCTGAAAGAAAAGTGCGACATTCCCATCTTCCACGACGACCAGCACGGCACCGCCGTCATTACGCTGGCAGGCCTGACCAACGCTTTGAAGGTCGTTGGCAAGAAGAAGGAGGACGTAAAGATCGTCACCTCCGGCGCGGGCGCTGCCGCCATCGCCATCGTCAAGCTGCTGCTGAGCGCGGGCTTCCAGAACATCACCATGTGCGACCGGAAGGGCGCAATTTACGCCGGGCGTGATGGCCTGAACTGGATCAAGGAGGAAATGGCTCAGGTCACGAACCTTGACAAGAAGGCCGGTTCCCTTGCCGATATGCTGGTGGGCGCGGACGTGTTCATCGGCGTGTCCGCGCCCGGCATGGTGACGAAGGAAATGGTGCAGACCATGAACAAGGACGCCATCATCTTCGCCTGCGCCAACCCCACCCCCGAGATTTTCCCCGACGAGGCCAAGGCTGGCGGTGCCAAGGTGGTGTCCACCGGCCGCAGCGACTACCCCAACCAGATCAACAACGTGCTGGCCTTCCCCGGCATTTTCCGGGGCGCTTTCGATGTCCGGGCCAGCGATATCAACGAGGAAATGAAGGTCGCCGCCGCCAACGCCCTGGCGGGCCTCATCACCGACGAGGAACTGAACGAGGACTACATCATCCCCGCCGCCTTTGACCCCCGTGTCGGCCCCGCCGTTGCCAAGGCTGTGGCGGAAGCTGCAAGAAAATCTGGCGTGGCAAGAATCTGACAGACTGAGCCGGAAGGATATTCCTTCCGGCCTTTTTCTTCTATCCGATCCATCTGCGCAAAGCCTCTTTTCCCATATCCTCTCCAAAACTTCCTTTCGATTTTGTGCACTATGACAAAATTTGTCAAAACACGAAAATATCACTTTACTTCTCTAAAGCGATAAAGTATAATGCGGACAGTTGAAATCCCTGACGGGAAAAAGGAAAGGAAGAAACTATATGAAAAAGGCATTCACATTGATTCTGGCGCTGGTTCTGGCGCTGAGCTGCCTCACCGCCTGCGGCTCCTCCTCCAGCTCCGACCTCAAGTACATCCAGAAAAAGGGCACCATGATTGTTGGCATCACCGACTATGAGCCTATGGACTTCAAGGACGCCAATGGCAACTGGACCGGCTTCGACGCCGAGCTGGCCGAAATGGTCTGCAAGGAACTGGGTGTCAAATGTGAGTTCTTCGTGCTGGCCGACTGGGGCAAGAAGTTCTTTGAGCTGGAAACCAAGAACATCGACTGCATCTGGAACGGCATGACCATCACCGACGAAGTCAAGCTGAATACCAACTGCTCCGACCCCTATGTCATCAACGCACAGGTTCTGGTCATGAAGGCTGACGTTGTTGGCCAGTACGATGCCGTCGAGCTGCTGCAGGGTCTGACCTTCGCCGTGGAGAATGGCTCCGCCGGACAGGACGAAGTCGTAGCACTGGGCGTACCCGACAGCCAGATCATCGCCGTGCAGGATCAGGCCGCCGCGCTGATGGAAGTTGCTGCCGGTACCTCTGACGCCTGCGTCATCGACATCACCATGGCCAACGCCATGACCGGCGAGGGCACCAGCTACGCCGATCAGGCCCCCGGCATCAGCCTGTCCAGCGAGGAATACGGCATCGGCTTCCGCAAGGACTCCGACGTCACCGCCAAGGTCAACGAGCTGCTGGCCAAGTACAAGGCCGACGGCACCCTGCAGGCGCTGGCTGACAAGTACAGCCTGACCCTGGCCTGAGTTTCACCCGAATAACAAGGGAGGGCGTTTGCCCTCCCTTCCGCCGTAATTTTAGACAAAGAGAGGTAAAGCTATGTTCCTCCCGGTAACTTTGCAGCTTTTGGCAGGCTTTGGCGAATCCCTGAAAATCTTCCTGCTGACCCTGCTGTTCTCCCTGCCTCTGGGCCTCGTGATCTGCTTCGGCTCCATGAGTAAATTCTCCCCCCTGCGAAAGCTGGTACGGTGCTTCGTCTGGATTATCCGGGGCACGCCCCTGATGCTCCAGCTGATCATCATTTTCTACGGCCCCGGTCTGATGTTCGGCCTGCCCGCCATGCCCCGGTTCACCGCCACCATCATCGCCTTCGCCATCAACTACGCCTGCTATTTTTCGGAAATCTACCGGGGCGGCATCGAGTCTATCCCCCGGGGGCTGACTGAAGCCGGGCAGGTGCTGGGCATGACCAAAGCACAGATCTTCTTCAAGGTGGTTCTGCTGCAGGTGGTCAAGCGAATTCTCGCCCCCATGAGCAATGAGATCATTACGCTGGTGAAAGACACCTCTCTGGCGCGGATCATCAGCGTTTATGAAATCATCTGGGCCGGTGAGGCCTTCATCAAGAAGGGCCTGATCTGGCCCCTGTTCTACACCGGCGCGTTCTACCTGGTCTTCAACGGCCTGCTGACGGTGCTGTTCACGAAACTGGAAGAAAAACTAAACTATTTCAGAGGTTGAGCCATGGCGATTTTGGAAGTAAAGAATATCAAAAAGGGCTTCGGCTCCACGGACGTTCTCAAGGGCGTCAGCTTTTCTCTGGAGAAGGGCCAGGTGCTGGCCATCATCGGTTCCTCCGGCAGCGGCAAAACCACATTGCTCCGGTGCCTGAACTTTCTGGAAACCCCCGATGCGGGTGAAATCTTCGTAGATGGGCAGCTATTAAACGGCGGCCAGCTCACCGACGAGCAGATTCGGCAGAACCGGCTGCATTTCGGTCTGGTGTTCCAGAATTTTAACCTTTTCCCCCAATATACCGTGCTGGAAAATATCACCTTGGCCCCCAAACTTCTCAAGCAGGCGGAGCCTGCCGCCATCCGGGAAAAAGCGCTGAAGCTTTTGGATCAGGTGGGACTGCTGCAAAAGCAGGACAGCTATCCCTACCAGCTCTCCGGAGGTCAGCAGCAGCGTGTAGCCATCGCCCGTGCGCTGGCGTTAAGCCCTCAGGTGCTTTGCTTTGACGAACCTACCTCCGCCCTTGACCCGGAACTCACCGGTGAGGTTCTGCGGGTCATCCGGGGCCTCAAGGACAAGGACAATACCATGATCGTGGTCACTCATGAAATGGATTTCGCGCGAAGCGTCGCCGATGTGGTAATCTACATGGCGGACGGCGTCATCGAGGAAATGGGCACGCCGGAGGAGGTCTTCGGTAACCCCAAAAGCGAGAAAACCCGGGCCTTTATCCGGGGTACCCAGCAGTCCTTTTGAAAAAACAGTCAAACGGGAGCTTCCCCTCGGGGAGGCTCCCGTACTTTGTCATTCCTATGGCAGGTGCAGCGCAAGAACCCCCGGAGCTGAAAGCCCCGGGGGTCCCGCAATCCTCTTTCCTCGCAATCAGCGGTTTGGGAAGCTTACTTGGTAATGCGCAGTGTGAACCTGGCGTACTTGCCGGAGCCATCCACAGCGGTGGCCTTGATGACGGTCTTGCCGACACCCTTAATGGTCACAGCACCGGTCTTGGGATCGATCTCCGCAACGCGCTTGTTGCTGCTGGTCCACTTGAATGTCTGGCACGCGCCACTGGGATTTGCCGTTGCGCTGAAGCTCGGCGTACTGCCGGAAAGCTTGGTCAATACCGTAGTACCGTTGATGACCTTGCCACCCTGCTTGATTTCCACCTTGGTGGTCAGCGGATAGATGGTCACCTCTACGGCTTTCTCAGTAGAGCCATCAACGGGAACCGCGATCACTTTAACTTTAATCTGCTCAGTAATACCGCGCTTGGCGCTCAGCTTGCCGGTATAGCGGTTGATGGACACATTATCCGAGTTGGGACCGGGCTCCACAGACCACAGCACGTTCTTGTTGGTAGCGTTGCTGTTTGCGGGCACCGCGCGCAGATTAATGGACTTGCCGGAAACCAGAATGCCGGACTGCTCAATGGTGACGGAGCCAACAGTGCGGTTCACAACAGCGGTGATCTTGCTCTCATAAGTGGTAGTGCCAATCTTATACTTGGCGGTCAGGGTAGCCTTGCCTACCTTCAGCGCCTGAGGACCGGTTTCCGCAATCTGAACAACAGTCTTGTCGCTGGTGCTCCAGGTCACGCCGGCAGGGTCAATATCATTCTCCGTGATGTTGCCATTGCCGTTCGCGAACGCGGTATGGATTCTGACCTTCAGGCCGCCGAGACCCGTGTCGAGGTCAACAGGCAGGGTGCCGGTATACTCCTCGCCGTTCAGCGCAAAGTAGAACTTCACAGTCTCTGCGGGGAAGATATTAAATTCAACCGTATCGAAGATACCGCTCTCCTTGGAGATAGCCTTAACCACCACAGTGTGCTTTTTCGTCACACCCTTAGCGGTCAGAACACCGTTGGAACTGATGGTCGCCGCATCGGTCTCTTTTCCGTTCTCCGTGACCTCCCAGGTAAAGCCTTGGTTGTCAGCCTTGGTACCGTTGGCGTAATCCGTCCAGGCGGTAGCGCTCAGGGAGACGCTCTTGCCGCTGCGCAGATCTCTCAGGGCAGGCGCGTTAATGGTAACGGTGCCAACCTTCTTCACAACCTTCACAGTGAAGGTGGAGGTGCATATGTTCTGGGTAGCGGGATCAACACACCGCAGGGTGATGGTGCTGGTGCCGTAGCCAACCGCGTCCAGAGTCCCCAAATCCTCATCGACAGTGGCAACCTTGGTGTTGCTGATGAAT
>CAMGCA010000026.1 GCA_946011705.1 uncultured Clostridia bacterium
CTACGCCCCTATGATACCCTCTTCGCCCCCCAATTGCAACCCCTTTTTCATGTTCACAAATTGGGGTAGTATTCTTTACAAATTATTCATGTTTCTTTGTCGTGATTCGCTATAATAGGAAAAAAGGGAACTTAGGGAGGAACTTAGCATGGCTGTATCGGTACTCATCGCGGAAGATGATCACAATATCGCGGAGCTGCTGCAAATGTATCTGGAAAAGGAAGGCTACGCTGTCACCGTGGCCGCCGACGGCGGACAGGGTCTCGCCAAATTCCGGGCCATCAAGCCGGATCTGGTGCTGCTGGATGTGATGATGCCCGTCATGGACGGCTGGGCCGTGTGCAAGGCCATCCGGGCCGAGTCCCAGACCCCCATTATTATGTTAACCGCCAAGGGCGAGACCGATGACAAGGTCACGGGTCTCAAATCCGGCGCAGACGACTACATCACCAAACCCTTCGAAATGAAGGAAGTACTGGCCCGGATTGAGGCGGTGCTGCGCCGCAGCGCCGGTGTCACCACGGAGAAGAAGGCCCGCCGGCTGGTCTTCGACAAGCTGACCATCGACATGGACGCCTTCGAGCTGATCGTGGACGGCAAGAAAATCGACACGCCTCCCAAGGAGATGGAGCTATTATACTATCTGGCCTCCTCCCCCAACCGGGTCTACACCCGCAACCAGCTTCTGGACGAGGTCTGGGGCTTTGACTACTTCGGCGACAGCCGAACGGTGGACGTCCACGTCAAGCGGCTGCGGGAAAAGCTGGAGAATGTGGATGCAAACTGGAGCCTGAAAACCGTCTGGGGCGTTGGGTATAAGTTTGAGGTACTCTAATACTCTTTCTTGATAGAATTATTAAATTTTATCAAGAAGGCACCGCCTGTCGGCGTTGTCGTTTCCATGATTTTCGGAATGGAAAATCATGGAAACCCGTCTCATTATGATCTTCATATTAAAGTATTCCATTCTACCGAATGAAACATTTTAATTGAATGTGCTTATCGGATTTGCTCAGCAAAAGGAGAATTTCGTCACCTACGGTAGGGCAGGGGCTTGCCCCCGCCCTACCCTTGCCAGTACCAATCCACAAAAGCACAATCATGCTGTGTAAAGCCGATATGCACATAATTGAATATCAGTATCATTAAAGTAAAAGTGTACAAATAAAAGAACTGTCATTGCGAACCAGTGACCGCAGTCACTGGTGTGGCAATCCGTATTCTCTGATAATGTTCGATAACCAACATTTAGGGGGAGAACGGATTCCCACGCCAGTAAAGCGCACTGGCACGGGATTTGTCAAGGATAAATTTCCCCTGTGTCCTTTGATGCGTGGTTTTTCTGTGTATCGCACAAAGTGATTTTATTCTTTTTGTGGACTATAGCCTATATCATACTACCAACGGTGATGTTTTACAACACAGAAAAAAGAAAAGATGGGCAGCATCCGTAAGTGATTACAGGTGCTGCCCGTTGAAATATGCTTTGATCCATTTTCTGACAGAATGAAGGAATCAAATTTCCTGGTCCTGTTTGTGGGATGTGCGCTGCTGCGCCTGTTCAAAATTCTTGCGGGCAGAGTCCACATAGAATTTAATTTTTCAAAGCTGCTGAGAATCCTCCCGGATGGATTTGAACTGGGCATGGGTTTCGGCATGCTCCTGTTCCAATCTGGCATCCGTAATTTTCGGAATGAAAAATCATGGATACCCGTCGCTTTATGATCTTCATATTAAATTCCCATGCGCTTTCGCAGTGCGCTACCATTTATGAAAGACTTTGACGCATGGGAATTTATATGCATCAGCACCGGTTGCCCCGCAAGGGGCGAGGTGCTGGCATTTGTTTGAAATATTACTGTGAATGCGGAGCTTTCACAGTAATATTTCCATCCTCACGAATGAAAGTCAGTATGAAAATGCGGATATTTTCCCCATTTTTTGAGCTGCACAGCTGGGACTAAAGACTCGCTGTCCAGCCGAAACAGAACTGTTCAGAGGTTCCCCGATGCACGGTATCAATCTGATAAAAGTGTTATGGCAACTGCGCCAGAAGCGCGTCCGGCATTACGCCGGAGAAGCCTGGGATGGTCAGCTCTGCCGACGGGAGCAGCCGGGCCGTTCCGATGCCGATGGCTTTCATTCCGCCCCGGTGGGCGGCCTCGATACCTGCGGCTGAGTCCTCGAAAACCAGGCACTGCTCAGGCGGGAGTCCCAGAGCCTCCGCTCCTTTGAGGAACACCTCCGGGTTGGGCTTGCCGTTTACAATTCTCGTGCCGTCGATGACGGCGTCAAAAAACGCCGTAATTTCCAGCTTTTTCAGGACAAACTCCGCATTTTTGCTGACACTGCCAAGAGCTGTCCGGTATCCCTCGGCCCGGGCAGCGCGTAAGAATTCCAACACGCCCGGCAGCAGCGCCGCCGGGGTCAAAGTGCCGATCATCTCCCGGTAGCGGTCATTTTTCCGGGTGCACAGCCTCTCTTTTTCGGATTCCGAAAGGGAGCGGTTTCCCTTTTTCAGCAGAATTTCCAGGCACTGTGCCCGGCTGATGCCCAGAAAGGCCTCATGGTCTGCCGGAGTGAGGGGAATTCCCAATTCTTCGGCAAGCTCCTGCCACGCCCGGGCGTGGAGGGGGTTGGTGTTTACCAGCACCCCATCCAGATCGAAGATTAGGCCCCGGATCACAGCAGCTTCAGGGTGCCGGAGGTGATGCGCCGGCCGCTTGACCGGTCAAAGAGCATCACGCTGCTGCCGGTGATATCCAGCAGGTGTTTGCTTCCGATGGTAAACAGGGTGCTGCCGAAGACCACGCCGGTGAGCAGATACTCTCCGATGCGCACCTTGACGGTGGATTCCATGCCGGTGGGCATGGCACCGTAAATCTCGCACTCCACATTTCCGCCGCCGGTGATGGACAGGAACTCCGGGCGGATGCCCAGCACCAGATCCTCGTTGGTGAGCACCGGCTCCTCGTGGATGCCGTCGTCCTCGTCGTTGACTCTGGCGATGTGGTAGCGGAAGGTCTCGTCCTTGTTGCTCTTTTCCACATAGCCGCTCTCTCCCGCACGGGCCTTCAGAGCCTGCGCCTGGGCTTCCAGCTCCTCGTCCCGCCGGTGGAACCACTGGGGCAGCTGCAAGGGCTGCTCGGGGGTGAATACTGCCTTGTGTCCGTCCAGCAGCGTCAGCTCAATGCTGCCCTCAGGCCCCTGCCAGCCCTTGGCCTCCACAAAGTTGATGGAGGGGTTGCCCACGAAGTCTGCCGCAAAAAGATTGGCAGGGTGATTGTAAACTTCCAGCGGCGCGGCATACTGCTGAAGGACACCGTTGGTCATCAGGCAGATCTGCGTTGCCAGCGTCATGGCCTCCATTTGGTCGTGGGTGACGTATACGAAGGTGGAGCCGGTCTCCACATGGAGCCGCTGCAATTCATAGCGCATTTCCAAACGCAGTTTGGCATCCAGATTGGAAAGCGGCTCGTCCATGAACAGCACGCTGGGTTCAGGAGCCAGGGTCCGGGCAATTGCCACACGCTGCTGCTGACCGCCGGACAGCTCCGCGGGATAGCGGTCCATGAACATACTGATCTTTACAATCCGGGACACCCGGCGCACGGACAGGTCGATCTCTTCTTTGGTCAGCTTGCGCACAGCGGTTTCCACCTTGCCGTCCTTAAGAAGCTCAAAGTTCTCGTTGAAAGGCTGAGCCTTTCGGGCGGCTTCCACCTTTTCTTCCAGAGCCTTTACCTCGGCGGACACGTCCTTACCCTGCTCCAAATGATAGCCGAACAGCTTTTTGGCGGTGTACTGGGAGATGGTGTAGGTATCGATCAGCTTGATGATGGCCTTCTTTTCGTCCAGCTTGCCGTTTTTATCCCGGCATTCCTCAAGAGTCTTTACCACATCCTGAGGATTTTTGAGGATCTGTGCCAGACGGGCGGCGTTTTTCGCCTCAAAGCTGATCTTCGGCATTTCCTCCTTGATGTTTGACAGGCCGAAGGAAATATTCTGGTAGACGGTCATGTTGGGCCACAGGGCATAGTTCTGGAAGAGGAAGCCCACCTTCCGCTTGTTGGCGGGGATGTTGATGCCCAGCTCACTGTCGAATACCACCGTGTCGCCGATGGTGATGCGTCCGCTGGTGGGGGTCTCCAGCCCCGCGATCATCCGCAGGGTGGTGGTCTTGCCGCAGCCGGAGGGGCCCAGCAGGGTCACAAACGCATTATTTTCAATGACCAGATTCAGGTCGTCCACACCATAGAACTTGCCCCAGCGCTTGGTGATATGCTCTAATCTGATTTCAGGCATGATTTAACCTCCGATTCCTTTATCCAGGCTTGCGCCGGTGACTTTGTTGACAAGGGTGTTGCACACCAGAATGGTAATGATGAGGATCAGGTTGATGCCGCTGGAGAAGGCATACAGGCCCATTTCATCGAAGTAATCCAGCGTGGTGGACAGGATGAAGCCCTGTACGCACAGCAGCATGAACAGGCTCAGCTCCCGCAGGCAGGTCATGAAGGGCAGCAGGTAGCCGCTGATGATGGAGGATTTCTGGATGGGGATGATGATGCGGGTCATGCGCTTGATCCATGGGATGTCCTGAATGATGGCGGCTTCCTCGATCTCGCCGGACAGCTGCAGCATGGAGTTCAGGGAACTGCGGCTGGCGAAGGGGATGTACTTGATGGTGCCCACGATGATCAGCAGGGTGTAGGTGTTAAACAGGTTCAGCTTCTCCGTGGAGAACAGAATGAAGAAGGCCGCGCCGACTGCCAGCGAGGGCATCAGGTATGGCAGGAAGGCCATTGAGTTGACATAATTCGCCCATTTACTTCGCCGGTTCTTGGACACCGCGTAGCCAACCAGCGTGCCGATGGTGCCCGCCAGCAGGGCGCAGCACACGCTGACGTAGATGGTGCCCCGGAAGGCGTGCCAGATGGTCTCGTTGTGCAGGATGCCCTTCTGGCCGTACATACCGTTCTCGGTGACGTTTTCGCTGGTGACCCACCACTTGGTAGTCAGGTTGCTGGTATCGCCGGTGTACAGGAAGGAGTCGTCGCCGGGGTGGGGCACGAACGTCTCGACGGCGAAGGAGACGATGGGAAAAAGGCTGGGGAAGAAGGTCAGGATCACCAGAATCAGGGCGATGATGTACTTGCCGGATTTACCCAGATTGATCTTGGAGATCTGACCGGATTTGCCGGTGACGGTGGTGTAGTTCTTCCGGCTGGTGAGAGACAGCTGATTCAGCATCATGATAGCCACGCCGAAGATCATCATGATGATGGCAAGGATGCTGGCTTCGCCGGTATACTTGGAGTTCATGGACACGTACTTGGTGGACAGGGTGCTCAGGCCCAGATAATGGGGCACGGGGTAGGAACCCATGGCACTGCCGAAGACCAGCAGAATGGTGGACAGAATGGCGGGCTTGACCATGGGCAGGGTGATGCGGGTCATGATCTTCCACTTGGGGGTGTCCAGAATGGTGGCGGCTTCCTCAAGGTTCGCGTCCATGTTGCGGAAAATGCCGCCGATAAGAATGTAGGCAAAGGGGGCGTAGTGCAGGCCCTGGACCCCCTGACTGGGCACCAGACTCTTGCACCAGATCATGGTCCTCTCGATGCCGAACAGGGCTGCGAGAAGACCGTTGGAGGTGCCGGTGACGGCGTTGGAGTTAAAAAGGTTCTGCCACACCACGGCCAGCGTCCACTGTGGCATGATATAGGGGAAAATAAAGATGGAACTGATGTACTTGCGCCATGCCATGTTGGTGCGGGTGACGAGGAAGGCCACAATGCCGCCGAACAGAATAGACACGATGCAGGTGCCCACTGCCAGCAGGAGGGTGTTCAGCAGGGGCGTCCACAGGTTGGTTTTTGCCATCCGGCTGGTAAAGAGGTCGATGTAGTTGACGAGGGTATAGCCGGACACCTGCCCGGTCAGGTGGGCATCGATGGTGCCGGGGTGAATTTTCAGGGTGTCCTGAATGATGGCCAAAATGGGGGCGACGGTGGTAACGGTAAAAACAATGCCCATCAGTAACAGGATCACATTATAGGGCTTGGAAAAGAAGGTTTTCGTCTTGTTCAGCCCGATGGTGAGGCGGCTGGCGGGGGGATTGGCGGTTGTTTTCATGGAACCTCCTTCCGAAAAGGGAAGCGCCTCCGGATCGATTGTTGGACAGATCCAGAGGCGCCGTCTTTGTTACTTGACTGAAATTTCTCTGGAATTTAGCCTGCGCTGTACTTGGTCAGCATTTCGATCCAGCTGCCTACGGTGAAGGCAACGGAAGCGCAGTACTCGGGATCTTCCAGAACCAGCTTGCCGTCGGTGGTCCACCAGTCGTAGCCCCGGTCGTTCTTGGCCTCGTAGACGCTGACGCCGTCCACGTAACCGCCGGTCTGATGGTGACGGGTGTTTTCGGTAGCCTCAGCAACCTTGGGGTTGGAGGAGTAGCCGCCCATGTCCTTGCCCCAGGCGGAGAAGCCGTCCTCGGTGCAGGTCATGTAGGCGATGAAGGCACAGGCAGTCCAAGGCAGGGGGCTGTTGTCGGTGACGAACAGGTAATGGCAGTAACCGTAGCCGCCAATGCCCTGATAGCCGTCGGTGTAAGCGGCAACGTTGACGTTGTTCACGGAGACGGAGTTGGATTCCTCAACGGAGCGGAGCTTGGAGTAAACCAGCAGGCCAAACTGATCGGTAGCGCTCTTGTCAACCAGGGTGTTGCAGTTGGGGCCGTAATCGGTCTGGGCTTTGTAGATCTCTACCAACAGCTTGATCCAAGCCAGCGCGTAGGCACCGTCGGGGCCAAGGCCCAGATCAGCGGCCTCGGACTCCATGGCCTTGATGGTGGGCTGGAAGTAGGCCTGCTCCTCGGCGGGCAGGGCGTTGTAAGCTTCTTTCAGCCAGCCGGCGTAGGTGTCCTCGGTGAGCATATACAGGAAGTTCTTGCCGACGATCTCGGAGTCGATGTCCATGTACAGACCATGCTCGCCCTCGGCGACGAAGTCCCAGCAGTTGTCATAAGTCTTGCTGCCGGTGTTGTTGTACATAAAGACCTTGTTCAGGGTCTGCAGAGCCAGGAAGCCCTTGTACTCTTCGGCAGTGGTGCCGTTGGCTTCGGCCCAGTCCTTGGGGATGAAGGTGTCCAGAATACCGGTCTGAACCATCTTGCTCTCGATCTGGTTGCCGTCCTGAATCAGGGTCATGGCGAAGGTGCCGGTGTCCTTCAGGGAGTCAGCGGTGAGCTGATCGAAGATCTTGTTGTTCTTGGGCTGCTGCCACTCGAACTCCATGTTGTAGCTGGGGTCGATGGTCTGTAAGTAGGCGATGAACAGAGGCAGGGCGCTCTTGCCGCGGCTGGAGTTGCCCACGCCGTAGAACATCTTGCCGTTGGACTCCTCGATGGCCTTTTTGGCCAACTCCTCGAGGGTCATGGTCTGAGCTTCCTTGATGATTTTCTGGGTTTCCGTCAGGTTTTCCTCCGCAACGGGTTCCGCAGGAGCAGCGGGGGCTGCGGTGTCCGCGGGAGCGGCGGGGGCGGCGGGAGCTGCCGTGGCCTCGGGGGCCTTCTGGCCGCAGGCCGCGAGACCCAGAGCCATACACAGAACCAGAAGCATTGCTACGATACGTTTCATTTCAGTTCCTCCTCAAAAGATTTATTCGGCGGCAGGTCTTGTTCCCTGCCTGTGCTTATAGTGTAATGGCGAATCGCACAAAAAGAAACGGGACAAACCTGATATTTTTTGCACATTTCTGCTTTCATTGTAAAATATGATGAAATCAGAACGCCGATGTGCTATAATTTAGTCAGTTCAATCAAAGCATAGCGGAGATATGCCCATGAAAAAACAAATTCTGATTCTGGCCCTGCTCCTGCCGCTGCTGGCTAGCTGCGCCGAGAAACAGCCGGAGCCCTATCCTTATACGCCTGACCAGGATCGGCGGCTGGTGGTCTACACCTCCCATAAAGAGGAGGTCTACACTCCCATTATCCGGGAATTTGAGGAGCGCACAGGCATCTGGGTGGACGTGGTCAGCGGCGGCACCAATGAGCTGCTCCAGCGCATCCAGCAGGAAGCGGACGCGCCAAAGGCGGACGTGATGTTCGGCGGCGGTGTGGAGAGCCTCGAGTCCTATCAGGACTGCTTCAGCCCCTATATCTGTCGGGAGGCCGCCGGTATCTCCGAGCAGTTTCAGTCGGAGTCCGGCTGCTGGACGCCTTTTTCCGCCCTGCCCGTGGTGCTGGTGTACAATACCAAACTGGTGGCCCCGGAGTCCTTA
Organism: uncultured Clostridia bacterium; assembly: GCA_946011705.1. Classification (GTDB taxonomy): domain Bacteria; phylum Bacillota; class Clostridia; order Oscillospirales; family Oscillospiraceae; genus Faecousia. The sequence goes on from CAMGCA010000026.1 coordinate 8,287, forward strand.
ACGAGCTGGAAGGATCTGGAATCCCCGGCTTTTCGGGGAAAAATCGCCTTTGCCGACCCCCAGATATCCGGTTCCTCCTATACGGCGCTGGTGACCCGGATTCAGACGGGCGGTGGGATGGAGGATAGCCTGACTCGGCTGTGCACTGCGCTGGATGGAAAGCAGCTGGACAGCTCCGGCGCGGTGCTGACCGCAGTCGCTGACGGAAGCGCCTTGGTGGGCATCACGCTGGAGGAGACTGCCCTCCAACATATCGCCGCCGGGGAGGACATCGCTTTGGTCTACCCGTCCGACGGCACTTCCTGTGTCCCCGACGGCAGTGCGCTGGTGAAGGGCGCGCCCCACGGGGACAACGCCAGACTGTTTCTGGATTTCACCGTCAGCACCGATGTACAGTCCATGGTGGGTCAGCGGTTCTGCCGCCGGACGGTCCGGGCGGACATTCCCGCGGACCCCTCCCTGCCGCCGCTGTCCACCCTGAACATGGTGTCCTACGATGTGGAATGGGCCAGCCAGAACCGGGACCGACTGCTGTCGGAATGGTCCTTCCTGCTTGGGGAGGTGCCGTCATGACCCGACCTCTGAGCCATTCCTTCCGAAACCGGCTGCTGCTATCCTTCCTGATCGCCTCTCTGGCACCCATGATCATCTGCTCCACCATGCTGTCCCAAATTTCCCGGATTCAGATGACGAAGCAGCTGGACACCGACGCCCAGACCCAGACCGCCCACCTGATGACCGCCCTGGATCGGATCAGCGACGCCCTGCCGGGGGCAGCCCGAGCGTTGGAAGAAAGCCGCCTGCTGCCCCGGGCTTTTACCAGCCGGGAGGACACCCAAATCAATACCGCCCTGTTCCTGGCCACTGAGGGCAGCCGGGATCTGGCGGATTACTCTTTGTATGATCTGCGGGGCAGTCTGCGCTATTCCACCGGCAGCGTTACAGCAGGCACCACCCTTTCCACCCGGTGGGGCGTCCTGTTTGCGGCGAAAAATGCCGGCGGGCAGGCGGTGTATCAGGCGCCCATGGACGGCGGCAAAACCCTGCTGCAGGGCGCGGCGCTGCTGAAAAATCCTCAGGGAGAACCGCTGGGCTATCTGGTGATGGAACTGTCCGAGGAGAATTTTCAAAAGCTCTTCGCCGGCAAATACGGCAGTTCCAACGAGGTTCTGATTCTAAATCGGTACTGGCACCCGGTCTACGCCAGCCAGAGCGGCATGAAGGAGGAGCTGGCGGATTCCCTGCGTGGCCAACTGCTGCGCAGCGGCAATCCCGGCGCGGAGACGGAGGAATACCGCCTGCTAATTCAGGAGCATCCTCCCACCGGCCTGTATCTGGTACTGCGTCAGCCCCAGATGTTTACTCAGAGCACCATGAAGCTGCTCCACGCCGCCAGCTTTTTCTGTGTTCTGATGGGCATTGTGATTTCCGCGGTGCTCTGCCTGCCTCTGAGCCGCCGGATCTCCCAGCCCATCGGGCGGCTGCTGAAAGCCTTCTCCCGGCTGGAGCAAGACGATCTGGACGTCCACGTCTCCCGGGACGGAGAGGATGAGCTGGGTCAGCTGGCATCAGGCTTTAATCACATGGTTCTGGCCCTGAAGGCCAACCGGCAGGAGCTGGTGGAAAATCAACGGGAGCTGAATCAGGCCCAGGTACGGATGCTGCAGGCTCAGCTGAATCCCCATTTCCTGTGCAACACGCTGGACACCATGAAGTGGATCAGTAAGATTAACCATGTCCCCCAGGTGGCGCTGATGTCCACGAATCTGGCGGATATTCTGCGGTTTTGTATCTCTGCCGAGGAATTTGTGCCTCTGCGCCGGGAGGTGGAGGTGCTAAACCGGTATGTGGAAATACAAAAAATCCGGCTGTCCGACCAGTTCAGCTTTCTGGTCAGCCTGCCGGAGAAGCTGGAAACCTGCATGGTTCCCAAAATGATTTTGCAGCCCATTGTGGAGAACGCCATTCTCCACGGCCTGGAAGGGATTTCCGACAGCGTCATCCGGGTGGAGGCGGCTCAGGAGGGGGAAGACCTGCTCATTACCGTCACGGACAACGGTCACGGCCTGCCGCCGGATATGATCGGCCATCCTTACCGCCGGGAGTCCGCGCCCACCGGACACCATCTGGGACTATTCAACGTGGACACCATTCTGAAAAAGCACTACGGGGAGCGCTACGGCCTGTATCTGGACAACAACCCCGCCGGCAGCGGCGCGAGAGTCCGGGCGCGGCTGCCCCTGCGCCGAAGGGAGGAAGAAGAATGCTGAAAGTACTCATCGTGGAGGACGAAGAACTCATCCGCAAGGGCATCGCGCTGACGGTGGACTGGGCAGCCCTGGACTGCGTGGTGGTGGGCGAAGCCGCCAACGGCGCGGAGGGGTTGGAGAAGGCAGAAAAATGCGACCCGGACCTCATCATCACCGACCTGAAAATGCCCCAGATGGACGGCATCGAAATGCTGGAACGGCTCCGACAGGCAGGAAAAACCACTCATGTCATCATCTTGACCGCCTACGACAGCTTTTCCTACGTTCAGACCGCCCTGCGTCTGGAAGCGGTGGACTATCTGCTCAAGCCCTTCCATGACGGTGATCTGGAAAAGGCGGTGCAGCGGGTGCAGGCAAAGCTGGCACCGAAGCAGACAGTGCTGCCGGAGCCGAAAACCGGCAGCGGCAACCGCTATGTCTCCGAAGCAATCCAGTACATCAAGAACCACTATCAGGAGCCGGATATTAGCGTCAGCTCCGTGGCCCAGAGCCTGAACATCAGCGAGGGTCACCTGAGCCACACCTTCAGGAAGGAAACCGGCAGCACCCTTCTGGGATATCTGACCCGCTACCGCATCCACAAGGCGGCGGAGCTGCTGAAGGACTGCCGGGTGAAGGTCTACGAGGTGGCGGAGCAGGTGGGCTACCGGGACATTGGCTATTTTTCCAACACCTTCAAGAAAATCACCGGGAAAACACCCTCGGAGTATCAGGACAGTCTTTCATTTCGTTTTTAGGAGGAAACGCCATGTACTGCATTCTGGTTGCCGGTATGCCCGCCAGCGGCAAGAGCACCATCGCCGTCAGGATTTCGGAGTCTCTGGGAATTCCAATGCTGTCCAAGGACTCCATCAAGGAGGTGCTGTTTGACGATCTGGGCTTTCACAGCCGGGCAGAAAAGGTTCAGCTGGGCACAGCGGCCATGCACATTCTGTACTACGCCGCGGCCCAGCTGATGAAAGTGGGAAAACCGTTTATTCTGGAAAATAATTTTGAGGACGCTTCCATTCCCGGGATTATGGCACTGCTGGAAACCCATCACTATACCGCCGTGACGGTTCGCCTCACCGGTGACCCGGAGGTCATCTACCGGCGGTTTGCCGCCCGAGATCTGTCCGACACCCGGCACCGGGGCCATGTGGTCAACGACTGCTACCCGGAGCCGCCGGGAGCCCCCCTAGAAAACCCCACAAGAAAAAGCTATGAGCAGTTTCTGGACGATATCGCGGCCCGGGGATATACCCGCTTTCAGGCCAACGGCCCGGTGCTGGAGGTGGATGTGACGGATCTGAGCGAACTGGACTTCCCACGGCTGATGGGTTCTCTCACCGGTTTTGTACAGAGGGCAGTTCCTGGATATCCTATGCGACTGCCCACACGAAATGCACAATCTCACCGGAAATGATTTCCTGTCCGGGATTATCAGGGATTTGAAGATGGAGCACAAAGAGCTCTTGTACTTC
>CAMGCA010000027.1 GCA_946011705.1 uncultured Clostridia bacterium
CTTTTGATTACTTGAAGTAACGCTCCAGCAGGCCCTTCAGAGCCTTGCCGTGACGGGCCTCGTCGCGGGCCATCTCGTGGACGGTGTCGTGGATGGCGTCCAGGCCGTTCTTCTTGGCGCACTTGGCCAGATCGAACTTACCGGCGGTAGCGCCGAACTCGCAGTCAACACGCCATGCCAGGTTGTCCTTGGTGGTGGCCTTCATGTTGGGCTCCAGATCCTCGCCCAGCAGCTCAGCGAACTTAGCGGCGTGCTCAGCCTCTTCGTAAGCAGCCTTCTCCCAGTACAGGCCGATCTCGGGGTAGCCCTCGCGGTGGGCGATGCGGGCCATGCACAGGTACATACCGACCTCGCTGCACTCGCCGTTGAAGTTGGCCATCAGCTGCTCGAAGATGAACTTCTTGTCCTCCTCGGAGATGTCGGGGTTGTTCTTCACGGTCTTGGCATAGATGCCGTACTCGTGCTCGGCAGCCAGCTTGCCCTCCTCCATGACCTTGAACTTGGAGCCGTCAACCTTGCAGACGGGGCACTTGAAGCCTTCGGGGATGGACTCGCCTTCGTAGACGTAGCCGCAGACGGGGCAGACAAACTTCTTCATAATAAATTCCTCCAATTTAATTAATTTTTGGGTTTTACTTACTCGCGCATTTTTCGCACAGACCGGTAAAGGTCAGGCGGCAGTTCTGGACACGGCAGCCGGAAATCTCTTCCGCTTCCGCGCTCAGACTTTCGGGAATCTCCATCTGGGGAAGGTCTACGATGGCATCGCAGAGCGTGCAGATGAAGTGCACATGGGGATGGGTCATTGCGTCGAATCGCTCAACGCCGTGGACGGTGGCAACGCTATTTACCAAGCCCTGACTTTTGAACCGGGCCAGATTGCGGTACACCGTTGCCAGAGAGATGTCCGGATGCTCCTTTTGCAGCATTTCGTACACCATTTCCGCCGACGGATGGGTGGTGGCCCTTTGCAGGCAGGCGAGGATGGCGTTGCGCTTTCTGAACTGCTTCGCAGCTTCCATAGACACCTCCTGTCCCATTTGCAAGTGATTCTTACTTACAAGAAAAGTATATCATTCGGATTTTCCGTTGTCAAGAAGTAAATGAGAACGATTTGCAAATAAATTTTGAACAGGCACATCCTTCGCAGGGGGCGGCGTCCCCGACGCCCCAGCAGTACCCCGTTCCGTTTCGCATTGTGTTTTGGCGAAATCATAACCCTGTACTGCTGGGATGTCCGGAGGCCATCCCCTACGGAAATGCTTACACCGCCGCTTCCTTGATGACCGCCACGCCGTCCACCAGATTGGCCATTTCCAGAGTTCCCTCCACAGCCATCTGGCGTTCCATCAGGTCGGTGAGAATCACCACGCCGTCCTTGCACTCGATGCGCATGACGTTCTTCATCATGATGGCTTCGGGGGTCAGCTTGTTCTTATATACGGTAGAAAGGCACATAGAAATTCTCCTTTATTCGTGCTCCATGCTGGTCAGCACCACGCTCAGGCGCATATTGCCCTTCTCAAAGTCGGACACGGCGGCCATGACCTGCTCATAGGCGGTGTGGTCGCCGGTCTGGTCCAGCTTGGCGGCCAGATCGGCCAGTTCCTTGGCATGGGCAGCGTTGTGGCCCACCATGTATTTCATCAGGGCCATCAGCTCCTCCTTGGGGGTGTGCTCGCACTGGCTCTGGCAGCTGCCGCAGGCGCCTTCGCAGCCGTGGCTGTGGGTATGCTCCGCGCCGCTTTCGTGGATGTGGTCATGGGTATGGGGGTGCTCATGGTCGTGGGTATGGGTGTGGGTATGCTCATGGGTGTGGGTCACACCGTCGTGGGTGTGCTCGTGGGTATGGGCGTGCTCATGGGGATGCTCATGCGGCAGGCCGGTATGATCGTGATCAATATGCATAGGATAAGTCCTCCTTTTGTTTTTCTATATTATAGTACCAATTGAACCCCATGTCAAAACATTTATTTCCGTCAAAATATCCCCCTCGGGGGCTTGCACGGAACCCGTGCCCGTAGTATAATATACTTTATTACGATAAAGAGGAGGACAGGTATGTCTGAAATTCACGAACATGAGCACTGCCATGAGCAGGAACACGAACACGACCACGCCTACCTCCACGCCCACGGCATCGCCCACTCCCACGGCCATGTCCACGAAAATCAGAAGGCCGTCATCAACCGTCTGTCCCGGGCCATCGGACATCTGGAGAAGGTGAAGCGGATGGTGGAGGAGGGCCACGACTGCTCCGAGGTGCTCATCCAGCTGGCCGCCGTCCGCTCCGCCCTGGACAACACCGGAAAGGTGATCCTGAAGGATCATATGCGCCACTGCATGGTGGACGCGGTGGCGGCAGGCGATACGGAAGCCATTGACGATCTGTGTCAGGCAATCGATAAGTTTATGAAATAAGGGTTTTAATGTGTCATTGCGAACCAGTCCGCTTTACTGGTGTGGCAATCCGCATCCCTATAAGATGTTGGTCAACCGACATTTGGGGGAGAACGGATTCCCACGCCAGTAAAGCGCACTGGCTCGGAATGACATTTTTTTACCACATCTCACGATAGCAGTTCTTAACAGCCCTTGAATTTTTCTTGAATTATTCCGTTAGGACTGGAACTTTTCTTTCGATTATGGTATACTGTGCGCAAGTATATGATGCCAGAGTATGCGAAGGCCGCAGGGCGGCCAGCCAATGCGTTACGGACGCTGGCGGCAGTCGTTACACCATTGGGCCTGCTCGACCGGCAGCGCTCAGTAATCTGGTAAATTACGCTATGGAGAGAAGACTATGCTGGAATTATTGGCTCCCGCCGGTTCTATGGAAGCCCTGCGGGCCGCAGTGCAAAACGGCGCCAACGCGGTGTATCTGGGCGTGGGCAATCTGAACGCCCGCCAGAGCGCGAAAAACTTTACTCCCCAGACCCTGGTGGATGCGGTGAAATACTGCCACGTCCGGGGCGTGGAGGTGCATCTGACTCTGAACACCCTAGTGTCCGACCGGGAGATGAAGGAGGCCGCGGAACTGATCCGCCACGCCGCCCAGAATAACATCGATGCCTTTATCGTGCAGGACCTGGGCGTGGTGCAGCTGTGCCGCCAGATCGCTCCCCACATTCCCGTCCACGGCTCCACCCAGATGACCGTCCACTCCCTGCCGGGGGTGCAGCTTTGCGCCGCCATGGGCTTAAAGCGGGTGGTGCTCAGCCGGGAGCTGAGCCGTGAGGAAATCCGTTACATCTGCGCGGGTTCTCCCATTGAAATTGAAGTCTTCGTCCATGGCGCTCTGTGTATGTGCTACAGCGGACAGTGTTATCTGTCCTCCGCCATCGGCGGCCGGTCCGGCAACCGGGGCCGCTGCGCCCAGCCCTGCCGCCAGAGCTACGGCTATGGCCGCTGGGAGGAAAAATACCCCCTGAGCCTGAAGGACAACTGTCTCGTCCACTATTTGCAGGAGCTGGAAGCCATGGGCGTTGTGTCCGTGAAGCTGGAAGGCCGGATGAAAAAGCCCGAGTACGTTGCCACCGTCACCGCCGTGTACCGCAAGGCCATGGACGATGGACAGGTGACCCGGCCCATGATGGACGCCCTGATGACCGCCTTCAACCGGCAGGGCTTCACCGACGGCTACTACACCAGCCGGGTGGATCAGAAGATGTTCGGCACCCGGCAGGATACCCGGGACGATCCCCAGTGGCTTCAGGCCGCCCGGCAGTCCTTTGAAGCGGGAGAGACTCAGCTTGTTGATCTGAAATTCCGGGCTGTCGTTACCGTAGACGGCAGCTCCCTCACCGTCACCGCCCCGGAGGGCCGCACCTGCACGGTGCCCGGCCCTCGGCCCGAGCGGGCCATCAACATGGCCCTCACCGGGGAAATGCTGGCCCAGCGGGTAGCCAAAACCGGCGGCACTCCCTACCGCTGCGCCGAGGTCCGCACCAGAGTTGACCCGGGCCTCATCATCTCCGCCGCCGCCGTCAACGCCATGCGCCGGGATGTACTGAACCAGCTCACCGCCCTGCGGGCACGGCGGGAAAACCGCCCCATCCGGCAGCCCAAGCCGGTGCCGGATTACAAGGGGCCCAAGGAGCTGCCCGGCCTGACCGTTCAGATCACCACGAGGGAGCAGCTGACCCCGAACCTTCTGAACTCCGAAACCGCCATGCTCTATGTGCCCCTGCACATTCTCACCGCCGATCCGGACATGACTGCAAGGCTTGTCCAGCGGGGACGGCTGGCTGTGGCTCTGCCCCGGATCGTCCACGACGGCGAGATGCCAAAGCTCAAAAAGGATCTGGCATCGCTGCGGGAACTGGGGGTCAAAAACGCGCTGGTGGGCAATCTGGGCCTTCTCGGCCCCGTAAGGGAAGCGGGCATGAAAATCCACGGGGATTTCGGCCTGAATATCTACAATTCCGCCGCCATGAGCGTGCTGCGCTCCCTGGAGCTGACCTCCGCAACCGTCAGCTTTGAAATGACCCTGCCTCAGATTCGTGATCTGAGCAAGGCCGTCAACGCTGAGATCATCGCCTACGGGCGGCTGCCCCTGATGGTGACGGAGCACTGCCTGATTCAGGGCCGAACCGGCGAATGCACCTGCCACCTGGGCGGCATCACCAAGTTGACGGACAAAACCGGCGCGGAATTCCCCATTATCCGGGACGGCGACAGCTGCCGCAGCGTCCTGCTCAACGGCAAGAAACTCAGCTGGTTGGATCGGCAGGACGACCTGGCCAAGCTGGGGGTCTGGGCCATCCGGCTGTCCTTCACCACGGAAAACGCCAGAGAAGTTGACCGCATTCTCGAAGATTACCTGAACCCCACCCCCTTTGCCCCCGGCGCCTGCACCAGAGGGTTGTACCTCAGAGGAGTGGAATAATACGAATTGACAATTGACAGCTGACAGTTGACAATTATTGATCTTAATTACTCCTTTTGTGATGAAATTCCACTTGTTCCATCCCAGAAGGGGATACCATAATTGTCAATTGTTCATTGTCAATTGTCAATTATTCCTGAAAGGAATTTTGACTATGCAACTGATTTTAGCCTCCGGGTCTCCCCGGAGAAAGGAACTTTTATCGCTGTTCGGCGTACCATTCATCGTCCGGGCGGCGGATATTGACGAAACCATGGATCAGAATAAGGCCCCCTTTGACGAGGTGGCACGGGTCAGCCGCCTGAAAGCGCTGGCAGTTCCCCGTGAAGAAGATGACCTCGTCATCGCGGCAGACACCATCGTGGTCTGCGGCGGCAGGGTTCTGGGCAAACCCCACAGCCGGGAGGAAGCGATTGCCATGCTGGAAAGCCTGTCCGGACGGGATCATCAGGTCATGACCGGCTGCACCGTCGCGCGGGGCGAAAGGATTGAGACCTTCACCGAGGTCACCGATCTGCACTTCCGTCCCCTGAGTGAAGCCGAGATTGCCCGGTATGTGGACTCCGGCGAGCCCATGGACAAGGCCGGGGCCTACGGCATCCAGGGCGGCGCGGCCCTGTTCTGCGAAAGAATCGTGGGCGATTACTACAATGTCATGGGGCTTCCCCTGTGCCGTCTGGGACAGGTGCTGCGGAAAATCGCCCCGGAGATCATGGAGGATACCCAATGAGAAACCTGTTCACCGGTAAAATCGCCATTATTCTGGTGGCGGCCCTGATTCTGGCCATTGTGCTTTCCATTTTCGGCGGCATTTCCAACCGGAATCCCCTGGATCTGGCAGTGCAGGGCGTGCTGGCCCCCTTCCGGGCCGCTGCCACCGCCCTGACCACCACCGCGGAAAAATACTACGGCTATATGTTCCGCTATGAGGCGCTGGCGGCGGAAAACGAGGTACTGAAAAAGCAGATTGCCGAAATGGAGGACACCGCCCGTCAGGCCGAATCCGTCACCCGTGAGAACCAACGCCTGCGCAAGGGCATGGAACTGCTGGAAACCCATGAGGACTACAAGCTGGTGGATGCCTACATCATCGGCTGGAACTCCAGCGACTGGGAAAACACCCTGACCATCAACCGGGGTACCAACTCCGGCATTCAGAGGAATATGTGCGCCGTGACGGAAAACGGCGAAGTGGTGGGTCTGGTCACCGACGTGGGTATCAACTACGCCGAGGTCACCACCATTCTGGACTCCACCCTGGAAATTTCCGGCACCATCGCCTCCTCCGGCTATAACGGCATGGTTCGCGGCGGCTATATCGACGGTCACCAGACCCTGCTGCAAATGAACTACCTGCCCTCCGCCGCCATCATCCGCAACAAGGAGCAGGTGGTGACCTCCGGCTCCACCGTGTACCCCCGGGGCCTGATCATGGGCAACGTGGTGGACGCGGGCTTCGAGGAAACCGGCATCGCCAAATATGCCCTTTTGGATCCCGCCGCGGAGATCAGCTCCCTGGAGCAGATCTTCATCATCACCGAGTACACCACAGAATCCACAGCCACAGCCACCGCCACCACGGCAACGGAAGCAACGGAAGCAACGGAGCCTGCTGCGGAGGAGACCACCGAGCCCGTGGGCGGCTTCGGCTAAGGAGTGCGCCATGGCTGAAAAGAAGAAACGCCGCCCCGCCAGGCGGGCAAAGACGCGCTCCCTGACAGAGCTGTTCCGTGGAAACAGCCGGAAAAAACGCAATGAATTCCGCCCCGACCCCACCACCTCCACCTGGCTGAAAACCCGGAAGCTGACCCGGCTGCAGAAGCTGCGGCTGCTTAAGTGGGTGCTGTACGCCCTGATCGTAATTTTGTGTCTGGTCATTCAGGACGTAATCATGAGCCAGCTGCGGCTGTTCGGCGCCACCACCGATCTGGCTGTGGGGGCTATCCTGCTGATCACCGTCATCGAGGGCACCGATGTGGGAAGCCTGTTTGTGCTCATCGCGTCGATGCTGTACTGGTTCTCCGGCTCCGCACCTACGCCCGTCTGCATCGCCCTGCTGACCGCCTTCGGCATTGGGGCCACCATGTTCCGGCAGATGTTCTGGCACCGCAGCCGGGGCACACTGACGCTGTGCGCCTGCCTTGCCCTGACGGCCTATGAGCTGGGCCTGTTCGTCACAGGCATCATGCAGGGCCTGACCTATTTGGGAAGGCTCCCCTCCTTCCTGCTGACAAGCGCGTATACCTGCCTTGTCATGATTCCACTGTATACTCTGGTCAATAAGACCGGCCTGATTGGAGGTAACACATGGAAAGAGTAAGCCGCGTTCGCGCGGGTGTGTTTCTGGGACTGTTCGCCTTTATTCTGCTGCTGTACTCCTTTAAGCTGTTCAAGCTGCAGATTATCGATACCAAGGGCGACACCGACAATGCCCAGGTCTACAGTACCATTACCACCGTCCGCGCGTCCCGGGGCGATATTCTGGACCGCAACGGTAACGTCTTGGTGGGCAACCGGGCTTCCTACAACCTGGTGTTCAACCACTACGTCACCAAATCCAACCCCAACTGCAACCAGGCTCTGTTCGATCTGGTGCAGAAGTGCCGGGAGCTGGGCATCACCTACTCCGACCACTTCCCGGTGTCCGCGTCCCGCCCCTTTACCTACACCCTCACCGAGCTGAACACCTCCTGGCAGAATAACTTCCAGCTGTTCATGGTGGACCGTGGTCTGGACTCGGATATCACCGCCCCCCTGCTGGTGGAGAAGATGCGCAAGCGCTATAGTATCCCCGATGAATGGTCCGACGAGGACGCCCGGGCCGTCATCGGCTTCCGGTATGAGTTCGACCTGCGCGGTATCACGAACCTGCCCACCTATACCTTCCTGGAGGACGTCACCGACCAGCAGCTGTCCGCCATTCTGGAGCTGAACACCCCCGGCCTCAATGTCGAGGCCTCCACCGTCCGGGAATACCACACCAAGTACGCCGCCCACATCTTAGGCTACCTGGGCGGCATGAACGACGAGCAGTGGGAAGAATACAAGAAGCAGGGCTACTCCATGGATGCCAAGGTGGGCCAGACCGGCTTCGAGCTGGCCTTTGAGGAATACCTCCACGGCATCGACGGCACCCGCTATGACGAAGTCAACAAGGACGGCGCTACCACCAAGTCCTACTACACCAAGGATCCCATCGCCGGAAACTCCGTGGAGACCACCATCGACATCAAGATTCAGGAGGTGGCCGAGAAGGCGCTGGATACAGTCATGCACAACATTGTGGATCCCGAGCAGCGGGAAGCAGGAGACGATGGTGCTGGTCTGGACGCCCAGGGTGCCGCCGTGGTGGTCATGGAGCCTCAAACCGGCAAGATTCTGGCCTGCGCCAGCTACCCCACCTTCAACCTGGCCACCATGTACGAGGACTGGAACGACATCATGGAAGACCCTCTGAAGCCCTTCTTCAACCGAGCCTTCGGCGCGGAGTATCCTCCCGGCTCCTCCTTCAAGATGTGCACCCTGATCTCCGCCATGGAGCACCGCAACAAAGAAGGTAACTTCATTTACAACTACGGCGAGAAGATCGAGGATAAGGGTGTGTTCACCAAGTACGAAGGCTTCGCGCCCACCTGTCTGGCCTGGACCAGCGGCCACTTCGTCCACACCGCCTTTGACGGCTCCCCCGGCGGCATCGACGCTACCGATGCCCTGTGCTATTCCTGCAACTACTTCTTCTACGTTCTGGGCGACCTGAATAACTGGGAGAACATGGAGGAAACCTGCAAAGCCTTGGGTCTGGGTGTGCCCACCGGCATCGAGCTGGTGGAAAAAACCGGCCGGATCAATACCCCCGATGTGAAGCGTCAGGTTTACGGCTCCGGTGTTAACGGCAACTTCTCCGCAGGCGACCGTGTTCTGGGCGCCATCGGTCAGGGCGAAAACCGCTTCACCCCCCTGCAGCTGGCGGTCTACGCATCCACCCTTGCCAACAAGGGTACCCGGATGAAGGCCACCTTCCTGAGCCGGGTGGTGTCCTCGGATTACCGCACACTGATTAAGGAAAACCAACCGGAAATTGCCAACCAGCTGGAAATGGCCCCCATTACCATCGAGAGCTACTGGAACGGTATGCGCAAGGTCATCACCCAGATGGGCGGCACCGCTACGGCTTACTTCGGAGGCCCCAAGGATCTGTACGGCGAAGGCGACGGCGTGTGGCCCCTGAAGGACGAGGTCATTGTCTACGCCAAGACCGGCACCGCCCAGCACGCCTCTCTTGGTTCCGACCACGGCTCGTTCATCTGCTTCTCCCACCGCAAGGACGAGACCCAGCCCGATATCGCCGTGGCCCTCTACGGCGAGAAGGTGGCCCACGGTTCCTGGCTGGCCCCTGTGGCTGAGCAGATCTTGCTCACCTACTACGAAATGGACGCCGCCAGCGAAGTCACCGCCTTTGAAAATCAGGCCGGTTAATACAGAAACAGCGCCGAACCAAACCGGTTCGGCGCTGTATCATTATAAAATGCCTTCCCCTTTGGGGAAGGTGGCCGAGCGTAAGCGAGGTCGGAAGAGGTGCCCCGCGCTCATTCACTCAGGTCAGAATGTTTACGCAGTATTACCTCTTCCGTCTCGCCTTCGGCGATCCACCTTCCCCAAAGGGGAAGGCTTTTTGCCGCTCACTGTCCCCCGTGATTGTATTTGTAATCCCAATCCAGATCGAACAGCTTGTTGCCCTGCTCCATGGGGCAGCCGGTGTACAGGTCGTCCGCCAGCTCCCGCAGGGTTTCCGCCGGCTCCAGACACTCGATATAGAATTCCGGCAGAGCTTCCTCCCCCATCCGCAGGCCCAAAACCGCGCCCACGATAGCCCCCACCGCCGCGCTGCGGCCGGAGTGGTTCACCGCCACAATCATGGCCCGGTCAAAATCATCCTGACAGACGAGACAGGTGTACACCGCCCCCGCCATGACCTGGGCCGCATTTTCGCATCGAAGCCGCTCCATAATCTCCACCGGCCGGGCATCCGGGGCCTCCGCGTAGGTCACCGCGTGACGAACCAACGTGGCCAGATCGAAGGCCTGAGAATACTGATGCCCAAACTGCTCCTTCACCGCCTCCGCCGCCGCGAGGAAAATCTTTTTCAGCGGCGCGCCGGGGCGGCGCAAAAGCAGGCTGATGACGTGAGTCAGCATGGCCCCCGTCAGGAACGCCGTGGGGCTGCCGTGGGTCAGGGCCACCGCTTCCGCGCCCAACCGGGCCATTTCCCGCCAGTCCATCCGATCCTTGTGGAAAAACAGGCCCACGCCGATGGCCGGGGACAGTCCGGCGGGGTCAGAGAAGCTGTTCACCGGGCTTTCCAGCGTGGAAGAAGCTTCCCGCCCCAGCGTGTCCAGCATCCGGGTGTCCATGCAGTGCCGCCGGCACAGCTCCGGGCGGCGCAGAAGCCAGCAGTAGCACCGGCTAGGCCGTCCCCAGGAGCGCTGGGACGCCGCCCACTCCCGGCTGCTCAGCTCAATATATTTAATGTAGGGTGCCATCTTTCCCGTCAGCTGCCCCCGGGTCATGCCGAAGAGCAAACCGTTGCAGGTAAAGGCCGCCAGCTGGGTATAGGAGGTCACGTCGGCATAGCCGTTGACCAGATCGTAGCCCAGCAGGCCGTTGGGACCGTAGTCCTCCCGGATCTCCTGCCAGCTTTTGTTGTCCACCGTATAGCCCATGGCGTCGCCCACTGCCATTCCCAGCAGGCACCCCCGGTACAGCGATTGCCGGCTTGCCATCGTGTCACCCCCCTCTTGGCTCCCCCTCTGGGGGAGCTGTCAGCGCCAGCTGACTGAGGGGGTGTCTACCATACGATAGGACACCTCTTCCGCCCCAGTGTGCGCACTGGGGCACCTTCCCCAGAGGGGAAGGCAGGGCTTCGCGCTGCATTCATCATTCTGCATTCTATTATACCCTTCCCGTTGGCAAAAGGCAAGGGCAATATTAGTTTACATAATTTTTTTGATCGCGTCCATGGCCTGTTCCAAGCTGTCCTCCCGGATGCCGGAGTAGTTGATGACGAGACATTTCTGGTCTTCCCCGGAATCGTGGTCAAATTCGCTCAGGGCCTGCACCCGGACGCCCGCCCGGGCCAGACCGGCAGTCAGCTCCGCGTCTGTCAAGACCGTGTCCACCTTCAAAAGGAAATGCAGGCCCGCGTCCTGCTCCAAAATCGTCAGCTTTTCCGCGAAGGGGCATCGATTCAGACAGGAAATCACCAGATTCCGCCGGTTTTTGTAGAGCTTTCGCACCCGGTTGATGTGCTTTTCAAAATATCCCCGGCTCAGAAACCGGGCCAGCGTGTACTGCTCGAAGGATGGCACGGTGCAGCTGTAAAAGCCCAGACGGCTCTGAAATTCTGCCATCAAATCCGGGGGCAGCACCATGTAGCTGATACGGATGGAGGGCGCGATGCTTTTGGAAAAGGTGTTCATGTAGATCACACGCCCCGCCCGATCGAGGGCCTGCATGGCGGGCATGGGGTGTGCGTCAAAGCGGAACTCGGAATCGTAATCGTCCTCGATGATCCACCGGCTGTCCCCCGCCCAGCTCAGCAGCTCCATGCGCCGGCTCACCGGGGTCACCAGTCCCGTTGGGAAGTGGTGGGAGGGCGAACAATGGAGGACATCGGCATTTTGAATTTTCCCGGGAATCACGCCCTGCTCGTCCATAGGCGCGCTGACGCTTTTCACGCCTCCGGCGGCGTAGATTTTGCGGATTTTTCCGTAACCCGGATCCACCACGGCCTAGGATTACACCCGCCCCAGCAGCAGCAAGAGAAAGAAATACAAAAAAACCCAAACCGCCCACATCCAACTACCACAAACCCACCAAAACGAA